>DATKCJ010000249.1:0-7598 GCA_035513275.1 Opitutaceae bacterium | reverse complement strand
CCTCCAAACCACATGTCACCTATTAGGTGACAAGTGGTTTGGAGCCTCTGGAGTGGAAAAAATGAAAAGGCGCCGTCGGGGTGGACGGCGCCGTGTGAGAAAATCCGTTTCGAGCGGATCAGCTCAGGTTCTTGCTGAGGTGTTTTGTCAGGTCGAACATGCTGACCTGCTTCTTGCCACCGCAGACGGCACCGAGGGCTGCGTCGGTGTTGATCATGCGGCGGTTCTTCGCGTCCTGCAGATTGTTCTTCTTGATGTAGACCCAGGTCTTGCTGACTGCCGCTGTGCGCGGGAGTCCCGCGGCACCGACAATCGCAGCGAGCGCTGGGCTCGGTGTAAGTGGGCGCATGAACGCCGCGTTCGGCTTGCGGGCCGACTTCTTCTTCGCTGGTTTCTTGGCTTTCGCCGCTTTCTTCATTTTGGGCATATGGTTGATTTTGGGGTTGCCAACGGAGGAGCGTAGAGTGCGCGTGCGCCTTGTCGAGAGGCGCGTGCCGAGAATCGAGCGATTTCTGCGCCGGTGTAATTCATCACAAAGCCCAAACGGCGCGGACAAGCCGCGCCCCTACAAATGCATCTCCCGGCACATGGTCGCTGCCATCAGAAACCGGGCATGCCGCCCTTGCCGCGCATGGCTTCCATCTGGCGCATGAGCTTCTTCTGGTTTCCACCCTTCATCATGCGCATGAATTTCTGCATCTGCTCGAACTGTTTGATGAGCTGGTTGACCTCGACGACCTTCACACCGGCGCCGTTGGCGATGCGCATGCGGCGGCTGCCATTGAGGATCGTGGGCTTGCGGCGCTCCTGGATCGTCATCGACTGGATGATCGCCTCGGTGTGCTTCATTCGGTCGCCCGCCGCGTCGTCGTCGATCTTCACTCCGCTCATGCCGGGCATCATGCCCATGATCTTGTCCATCGAGCCCATCTTCTTCACCTGCTGCATCTGCGACAGGAAATCTTCGAGCGTGAAGTCGGCCTTCTTGAACTTCTCGGCCATCCGCTCGGCTTCCTTCTCGTCGATCGTCTCCTGGGCCTTTTCGACGAGCGAAACGACGTCGCCCATGCCGAGGATGCGCGACGCCATGCGGTCGGGATGGAAGACCTCGAAATCGTCGCTCTTCTCGCCGGTGCCGACGAACTTGATTGGCACTCCCGTGATGGCCTTCATCGACAGCGCTGCGCCGCCGCGCGCGTCGCCGTCGAGCTTCGTGAGCACCAAGCCCGTCAGTGAGAGCGCCTCGTGGAATGCCTTTGCGACGTTCACGGCCTCCTGGCCGAGCGCGCCGTCGGCGACTAGCAGCACTTCGTCGGGCGAGACGCGATCGCGAACACGCTTCACCTCGGCGATCAAGTCGGTGTCGATCTGGAGCCGGCCCGCGGTGTCGAAAATGAGCGCATCGTTGAGCTTCGATTCGGCTTCGACTAGCGCGCGTGCGGCGATCGAGGGCACGTCCTTCGAAATGCGGTCGCCGAAGAATCCGAGCTCGTTCTGCGCAGCGAGCATCTCGAGCTGGTCGATCGCGGCCGGGCGCATCACGTCGCACGCGATGACCATCGGCCGGTAGCCCTGCTTCGCGAGGAGGCGGCCGAGCTTCGCGGTGGTGGTCGTCTTTCCGGAACCGTGGAGACCCACCATCATGATCCGCAGCGGGCGTTTCGCGACGAGCGCGGTCGAACCTTCACCGAGCAGCTTCACGAGCTCGTCGTTGATGACCTTCACGATCTGCTGGCCGGGAGTGACGCTCTTGAGGACGTCCTGCCCGACGCAGCTCGATTGCACGCGCTCGACGAACTCGCGGGCGACCTTGAAGTGCACGTCGGCTGAAAGCAGGGCGGCGCGCACCTCCTTGAGGGCGTCGGCCATGTTTTCCTCGGTCAAACGGCCGACGCCGCGGAGGTTGCGGAGCGACTGGCCAAGGCGTTCTGTGAGTGTCTCGAACATCAGAGGGCGGAGAATTTGGGAGAACTTGTCCGTTGGACAGCCATTTTTTTAGGTCTGGCCATGCCCCCGGCCATGCCGGATAACGGCGGGTCAAATTCCCAATGAATCCGATCCTAAAGTTGCTCATGGAGGGCAAGAGCCTCTCCACCACCCAGGTCGCCGAGTTGCTCTCGATCACCGAGGCTGAGGTGGAGGTGGGCATCGCGGCCCTTCGCGAGCAGGGGATCTTCCTTGGATGGCGCCCGGTGCTCAACCTTGCCAAGCTCGACGCCGGCGCCGTTCGCGCCGTGATCGAGGTGAAGATCCGTCCCGAGCGCGGCGGTGGTTTCAACCGGCTCGCGGAGCGCATCAGCCGGTTTGACGAGGTCGACTCGTGCTATCTCATGTCCGGCGGCTACGACCTGCTGGTTTTCGTGAATGGACCTTCGCTCACGAAAGTCGCCGGATTCGTGTCGGAGCGACTCTCCACGATCGAGGGCGTCCTCTCGACGGCCACGCACTTCATGCTCCGCAGCTACAAGGAGTCGGGCTTCCTCCTGGAAGTTGAGACTGACGGCAGCTCCCGGCTGAAGGTCACCCCGTAGTCCGGCAACCCCATGAGCACCGACCCGCGAAAGTGGGTGGCCGGCCACGTGGCTGCGCTGCCCAAGAGTGGAATCCGCGACTTCTTCGAACTCGTAGCGAAGATGAAGGGGCAGGACGTGATCTCGCTTGGCGTCGGCGAGCCCGACTTCGTCACGCCCTGGCACATCCGCGAAGCGGCGATCTTCGCACTCGAGCATGGGAAAACTTACTACACATCGAACCTCGGCCTCATCGAACTGCGTCGCGCGATCTCGGACTACGTCACCGCGCACTTCGGCGTGCACTACAGCCCGGACGATCAGATCATCGTAACGGTCGGCGTGAGCGAGGCGCTCGACATTGCATTTCGCGCGTTCTGCAACCCGGGCGACAAGGTGATGTTTCACCAGCCGTGCTACGTCTCGTATCATCCGAGCATCTCGCTCGTGCACGGGCAGGCGATTCCGGTGCCGACGACCGCCGCCGACAACTTCGCGCTCACCGCGGCCGCGTTGCGCGCCGCGTGGCAGCCGGGGAGCCGCATCCTGATGCTCAACCTGCCCTGCAACCCGACGGGCGGCACGTGCACGCGCGAGCAGCTCACGGAGATCGCGGAGTTCTGCCGCGAGAAAGATCTCCTCGTTCTCAGCGACGAGATCTACAGCGAACTCACCTTCGACGGCACGCATACGAGCATCGCCTCGCTGCCCGGAATGACGGAGCGCACAGTTTTCCTGCACGGATTCTCGAAGGCGTTTGCGATGACAGGCTGGCGCATCGGCTACGCGTGCGGACCGGCACCGCTCGTCGATGCGATGATGAAAGTGCACCAATACTCGATGATGTGCGCGTCCGTCATCGCGCAGGAAGCCGCGATCGAGGCGCTCAAGAACGGGGCCGAACAAGTTGAGCGCATGCGCGAGCATTATCACCGCAGGCGGGACATCATCGTGCGGCGCTTCAACGAGGTGGGGTTCAAATGCCATTCGCCGCGCGGGTCGTTCTACGCGTTTCCTGACGTGTCAGCATCCGGCCTTGATGGCTCGGGCTTCGCGAAGGCACTCCTCGAGAAGGAGAAGGTCGCAGTCGTGCCGGGCGTGGCGTTCGGCGAGAACGGTCGCGCGCATGTGCGCGCGTGCTTCGCCACGGGCCAGGAACAGCTTGTCGAGGCGTGCGACCGTATCGCGCGCTTCATGGAGACCGTGAAGCGATGAGCGAAGCCGCGTCAGCGCGCATCGTCGCGATCGTCGGCCGGCCGAATGTCGGGAAGAGTCGGCTTTTCAACCGCATCGCGCGACGGCGGATCTCGATCGTGCACGACCAGCCCGGCGTGACACGCGACATCATCTCGTCGGTCATTGATGACAACTTCACGCTGCTCGACACCGGCGGACTCGGCCTGAGCGAGAGTCCGACCGCCGACTCGCTCATTCCGGCGGTCGAGGCGCAGGCGAACTTCGCGATCGAGGCGGCACACGTGGTGGTGTTCGTCGTCGACGGCCGCGAAGGACTGCGTCCGCTGGACCAAAAGGTCGCCGGCATCCTGCGCAAGGCCGGCAAGAAGGTGATCGTCGTCGCCAACAAGCAGGACCGGCCGGAAGCGCCGGTCGACATGTCGGATTTCTACAAGCTCGGCTTCGGCGAGCCGATCGCGCTCTCCGCGGAGCACGGCAGCGGCGAGGCGGAACTGCGCGACGCAATTCTCGAGAAGCTGGGACCGCTTCCTCCGGAGTCCGAGGGACGCACGCCGGAGGATCCGCTGAAGATCGCCTTCGTCGGCCGGCCCAACGTCGGCAAGTCGTCCCTCTCGAACCGGCTCATGCGGAGTGAGCGGCTTATCGTGAGCGAAATTCCCGGCACGACGCGCGACGCAGTCGAGCACGACTTCACTTATTCGCCGAAGGAGGGGACTGTTTGGAAGTTCCGGCTAGTCGACACCGCCGGCATCCGGCCGCAAACGAAGCTCTCCTCGTCGGTCGAGTATTTCTCGCGCACCCGTTCGCTGCACGCGATGCAGCATGCGGATGTTGTCTTCGTCGTCCTCGACGCGATGGACGGCGTGAACAAGGTCGACCAGGCGATCGCCGGCGAGGTCGTGAAGCTTCACAAGCCCGTCATCGTGCTCGTGAACAAGTGGGACCTCGTGCACCGTGCGTTTCGCAACGAGCCGTTGAAGGGCTTCAAGAACGAGCGCGACTACCGCGAGAAATACGAACACGCGATCCGCCAGGAACTTTTCTTCACGCCGGGTGCACCCGTGATCTTCGTGTCCGCGCTCCGCGGCGTCGCCGTCGATCGCATGCTGAAGGCTGCGCGCATTCTCGATCGCCTGCAGGACATTCGCATCCCTACCGGCCAGCTCAACCAGCACATCGAATACCTGACAGATCGCACGCCGCCGTCCGCGTTTGCCGGCAAGCGATTCCGCGCCTATTACTCCGTGCAGACCGGCACGCGCCCGATGCGCATAAAGATTTTCTGCAACCAGGAACGCAGCCTCGACGAATCCTACCGGCGTTACCTGGAGGCCGGACTCGTCGATAAGTTCAAACTCGACGGCTGCCCGATCCTCTTCGACTTGATCGGGAAGAAGAAGATGCCGCGACCGGGCTTCCTCCCGTCGGAGGATTGAGCAGACTTCCGCGCCATGTCTGCGCCGCTCCGCCTCGTTTTTCTCGGGTCTGACGCGCTGGCGATCCCAGTGCTCGACTCGATTGCAGACGGACCCGCTTCGCCGGCGACCGTTGTCGGAGTCTACACGCAGCCCGATCGCCCGCACGGTCGCGGTCAGCGCATCGAGCCCGGCGCTATCAAGCAATGGGCTGAGCGACGGGGCCTTCCGGTCTTCCAACCCGATCGGTTGGGTGCCGACGATGCCACGGGTGTGCGCGACAGGCTGCGCGCGGATGTCGCGCTTGTGATGGCCTACGGTCTCCTACTCAAAGACGAGATGCTCTCCGCGCCGCGACTGGGCACGTTCAACGTCCACACGTCGATCCTCCCGCGATTTCGCGGCGCATCGCCAATCGCGACCGCTGTCGCGTCCGGCGTGAGTGAAACAGGCGTCAGTTTCATGCGACTCGTCCGGAAGCTCGACGCCGGTCCCGTGGCCGACAGCGAGCGGGTTCCAGTCGGGCCGCGCGATACCGCGGCTGACGTGACCTCCAAGCTCGCAGCCGCGGCCGTGCCACTCGTAATTCGCTCACTTCGTGCACTCGAGGCCGGCACGCTCGCGCCCCGCGAGCAGGACGAATCCGCGGCGACCTACTGCCGGCGTCTCTCGAAGGCCGACGGCGCGCTCGACTTCTCGCGGCCTGCTCGCGAGCTTGCCGCTCGCATCAACGGACTTTTCCCATGGCCGGGTTGCTCGGTCGCGATCGGCGACACGCCCGTGAAGCTCGGCCTCGCCGACGTCGAAGGCGAGGGCGCCGTGGGAGTTCCGGGATCTGTGCTCGACCTCGACAGCGAGGCGATCCGGATCGCAACCGGGTCGGGAGTCCTGCGGCTGTTTCGGCTGCAACGCCCGGGCGGGCGGATGCTGCCGGCGACGGAATTTCTGCGCGGATTTGCGATTCCCGGTGGCACTGTGCTCCCATCGGCTCCGATGGCACCACTCGAGAGCAGCCAGCCGTTCCCGCGCGTATAGACGCAGGCTGCTCTTCGCTTGTTTTCACAGCGCACATTTTCCAAGCTGACCCGCATGAACTTTTCACCCCGTCCCTTCCGCCTCGTGGTGCGCGTAGCGACGCTCGCGGCGGCGGCCGGTCTCTTCGCAACATTTTCCAATGCCCAGTCCCTGGCGGTTGAAGTCGCCAACCTTCGCGAAGACGTGCGGATGCTCTCGCAAAGGGTGGGGGAGCTTTCGCTCAACGTGGAGCAGCTCCAGCGCGAGAACCAGAGCCTTCGAAACCAAGCCAGCGCGGGCAACCAGGCCTTTGCCACGCTCGCTCAGCTCAATTCCGCAATCGCGGAACTGAAGCGCACGAACACCGCCGCGATCGCCGAACAGAAGCGCGAGACGATCTCGCAGGTGAGCCAGCAGATCGATCAACTCGCGAAACAGACACAGGCGGCGATCGATGCTCTCGCGCGCGGCTCCACGCCGAGCAGCGCAGGCAAGACTCTCGTCTTCACCGACGACTTCTCGAAAGAGGCGGTGGCCATGCACACCGTCGCGACCGGCGAGACGCTCTCCAGCATCGCGAAGAAATACAACGCCTCGATTCGTGACATCCAGAACGCGAACAAGATCGCCGACCCCACGCGGATCCAGGTCGGCCAGACGCTTTTCATCCCCAAGCCAAAACCCTGACATGGCTGCTCCAAAATCCCGACTCGGTCGTGGCCTCGGCGCTTTGATCGCGTCGGGCGCCGCACCGGCGCCCAATGCCGCCACTCCGCCCGCGCCTTCACCTTCGAAGTCCGCGCCCAAGCCAGACGCTGCCGCCGCGCTGCCGCAGCCCGGCGGCTACCGCGAGGTGCCGGTCGCGCAGATCGATCCGAATCCTTACCAGCCGCGCCGCGAGATCGATCCGGAGCCACTCAAGGATCTCGTCGAGAGCATCCGTTCAGAGGGCTTGCTGCAGCCAATCGTGGTGCGACAGGTCAACGGCCGTTTCCAGCTCATCGCGGGCGAGCGCCGGTGGCGCGCGTTTCAGGAACTGAACCTGAAGAGCATCCCGGCGCGCGTGATCGACGCGACCGACACGACGTCCGCCGCGCTCGCGCTGATCGAGAACCTGCAGCGCGAGGGTCTCAACCCGATCGAGGAGGCGCACGGTTACGCGAGCCTCATCCGCGATTTTGATCTCACCCAGGAGAAGGCGTCGGAGCGAGTCGGCAAGAGCCGCGCGGGCGTCGCGAACACTCTGCGCCTGCTCCAACTCGGCGCCGACATCCAGGGCTACATTTCAAAGGGCCTTCTCAGCGTCGGCCACGCGAAGGTGCTCCTCGGGCTGCCGAGCGAGGCGGACCGGGCACTGCTCTCTCGCCGCATTATAGAAGAAGGCCTGAACGTGCGGCAGGTTGAGAAGATCGTGCAGCACCGGAAAGTGGGCGGCAGGGCGGGGCGCAAAGGCCGAATCATC
>DATKCJ010000248.1:0-11764 GCA_035513275.1 Opitutaceae bacterium | reverse complement strand
CGCCGACCGTGAGCCACGCGGAACACATGGATGTGGTGCGCGCTGTCATCTCACGCGCCGCCGGCCGCGTGCCGGTCGTCGCGGGCACCGGTTCCAACAGCACCCGCGAGGCAATCGATCTCACGCGCGCTGCGCATGAAGCTGGCGCCAACGGCATGCTCGTCGTCGCGCCGTATTACAACAAGCCGTCGCAGGAGGGATTGTTTCAACATTTCTCGGCCGTCGCCGAGACGACTGACAGGCCGATCGTCCTCTATTCGATTCCGGGACGCTGCGTTATCGAGATTGGCGTCGGCACCGTGGAGCGCCTTCGCGCGAAATACCCACACGTAAGCCACATCAAGGAAGCCGGCGGCAACTGCGACCGCGTCGACCAGCTCCGGCAGGCGCTCGGCGACTCGCTCACGATTCTCAGCGGAGACGACAGCCTGACTCTGCCATTCATCAGCCTTGGCGCGAAGGGCGTGATCAGCGTCGCGTCAAATCTGGTTCCGAAGGAGATGATTGAGATGACACGCGCAGCGATGTCCTCCGATATCGCGACTGCACTCCGGCTGCACAATCGACTGTATCCCCTCTTCAAGGCACTTTTCATCGAGCCGAATCCCGTGCCCGTGAAACACGCGATGGTTGCCCGCGGCATCATCAGCTCCGCGGAGACAAGGCTGCCCCTTTGCCCAATGTCCGGGGCAAACGTCGCGCTCGTCGACCGCGTGCTCGCGGAACTCGGATCCTAGCGCCATGGCTCATCCGTCGATTCTGATTGTTGGCGCGAAGGGCCGCATGGGTCTCGCCATTCGCGACACCGCGATCCGACTCGGATTTCCGATCGCGGGTGCGGTCGACGCCGGAGAAGATCCGATGCAATTCATCGCGCAAGCCGATGTTGTCGTCGACTTCAGCCACCACACTGCGACAGCGCAGGTGATCGAGATGGTCGCTGCCGCGGGCAAGGCGCTCGTAATCGGCACGACAGGTCACTCGACTGCGGATCGCGCAGAGCTCGCGACGAGTGCGGCTAAGATTCCCTGCGTCTGGGCCGGGAACTTCTCCGTCGGCGTGAACCTGCTCAATCATCTCGTGCGCGAGGCTGCACGCGCCCTCGACTCGAGCTTCGACATCGAGGTCGTCGAGATGCACCACCGGATGAAGAAGGACGCTCCCAGCGGGACAGTCGGGACACTCCTTCGAATCCTGGAAGAATCGCGCGGCTTGTCGGCAACCGACGAGAAGCACGGTCGTTCCGGAATCACTGGCGAACGCACGTCAAAGGAGATCGGCGTTCACTCACTGCGTGGCGGCGATGTCGTGGGCGACCACACCGTTGTGTTTGCCGGCGCTGGCGAGCGCCTGGAACTCACGCACAAGGCGTCGAGCCGCGAGATCTTCGCACTCGGTGCGCTCCGCGCCGCTGGCTGGCTGGTCGGGCGTGCCCCGGGCCTCTATGAAATGAGCCACGTCCTCGGAATCGGCGAGTCCGGGAGGCAGTCGTGATTGGGAGTATTCGCGGAAAGCTCCTTTCGGCGTCGGCGCTGAGCGCAGTTGTTGAGACCGGCGGCCTTGGCTACGAGGTGAACGTGCCAGTGACGACTGCTGAGCGTCTCACCGCACTGGGCTCCGAGGTGTTGCTGCACACGCACGCGGTGTATCGTGAGGACTCGCAAGCCCTCTACGGTTTTTCGACCGCTGATGAGCGCGACTTCTTCCGGCTCTTGATCAACCAGGTCGCAGGTGTCGGCCCGAAAGTGGCGCTCGCATTGATGAGCCGGCTTTCGCTGGAGATGCTCGAGTCGACAATCTCGATCGGCGACGCCGACGCGCTCTCCAAATGCCCGGGTATCGGACGGAAGACGGCCGACAGGATCATTCTCGACCTCAAGGACAAGATTGGCGCGTCGCGCGGAGTCTCAAGGTCCCGCCTGGCAATGCACGGTGGTGGCACAGCAGGATCGCCGGCAATCGGAGATGCCATCGCTGCGCTGCTCGCGCTGGGCTACAAGGCGCCTGAAGCAGAGAAGGCAGTGCGCAAGGCACACGCGTCGCTTGGCGACTCCGCCCCCACCGAGGCGCTCATCAAGCGCGCCCTCACCTGATCGCTCCTTCAGCGAGCGAATTCAAACGTGGCGAATTCGATCTCGCCCTCGGGAGTGCGCGGCTGTCCGTGCAACACTCGCTCACCGGAGACGCTGTTGGTGCGATAGCGAAACTCGAGCGGCCCACGCTCCGGAAATACCGCATTTGACGACCACTCAGTGACGATGGGTGCGTGCTGATTGAACTCAGGCGTCCGAGCCAAGGTGCCGAGATGTGTCGGCATGGTGGCCGTTTCAAATCGCGTCAGTGCATCCCACCGCTCCGTGAGCATCTCCAGGCGCGGCTCTATCGCGTTCGGGCGTGCGAACTCCCCAACAGGAATCTGAACAAACGCAGAACCCGAGACCGCCGGCACGGCGTCAGGACTGTCCGCCAATTCAGCGGGGCCCGACATCGATATCACCAAAATGATTGTCGCAGCGATCGCCGCCGTGCCCCCGTAAACTCCGCCGCGCCACCACTGGCCCAAAAGCCAGCTACGCCGCGCTTCCGGAAGGTGCACGACCGCGGACTCGGAAGTGGTCGTCGCCGACCTGCTCTCCTCCGCGATCATCATGCACGCCTTCTGCATGCGGCAATACCTGCGGTATAGATCCATCCGCTTCGCCGACGAGCGAATCTCGCCCTCAAGCTCCACGGCTTCCACCTCGGAGATCTCTCCGTCGAGGTAGACGTTCACCAGTTCTAGAAAGCGTTTGTCCTTCATTTAAAATGCTCCCCCATCTCCTTCCGCAGCGCCTCGCGTGCGCGGGCAATGCGGCTCTTAACGGTTCCGACACTTATGCTGAGGATTTGTGCAATCTCCTCGTAGGAATGGTCCTGAACGTTTCGTAAAACAAGGATCTCGCGGTGCTTGTCGCCAAGCCGCGTCATGCTCACGGCGATCCTGTCCGTGAACTCCTGGGTGACAGCGATGTCATCCGGCGACTCGATCTCAGCGGGGAAAATCTCCGCGAGCGTGCCACCCTCTTCGTCGCCTATCGGCTGGTCAAACGAGATGGTCTTGTCGCGCTTCCGTCGGAACCAATACCAATAGCGGTTCCGCGCGAGGTTCGTCGCGATCTGGTAGAGCCACGTTGAAAACGCCGAATCTCCGCGGAAGTTCGCGAGGCCCCGGTGCGCTCGCACAAAGGCGTCCTGCGTCACTTCCTCCGCATCCTGCTGGTTGCGGAGCATCTGGTTCACGAGGCCGTAGATGCG
This sequence comes from Opitutaceae bacterium, assembly GCA_035513275.1. Classification (GTDB taxonomy): domain Bacteria; phylum Verrucomicrobiota; class Verrucomicrobiia; order Opitutales; family Opitutaceae; genus DATKCJ01. The sequence continues at coordinate 8,470 of DATKCJ010000248.1, read as the reverse complement.
ACCCCAATACCGTTCCATCATTTCGCTGAACGCGGATTCATCCCCGTTCTTGAAACGCTCGACCAGCATGCGGTCCATCGCGACTTCCTGGGCTTTGATCGACATACGCTCTTGCTCCGTTCGACTGGCGTATTCGCGAAAAGTTCCCACGGCTCAAATTTCTCTCGGGTTTGGAAGTTCTTCACTGCAACCGCATTCGGTCTGGACGGCCTCGCCATCCGGTGTCCCGCGGGCGCGGGACACAGGATGGTGGGTCGACCGGGACTCGAACCCGGAACCAACGACTTAAAAGGACGCTGCTCTAACCATTGAGCTATCGACCCGTCATCGAATGGGCAAGGTGCCTGATGTGACGCATCGGAATCAAGTCGTTTCTCGACGGTTGACTCATTGCTCGTCCGTGTAGTGGAACGACGCGTAAACGACTCCAAGCAAATTCTCCGACGTCACGAGGTCCTCATCGATGCGCGCGTTGTTGATGCCGATCACAAACCAGCCGGCCTTCGTGCGCGAAACGAGCTTGTGCACCACGCGCACGCCGCGGGCGTTCCGATAGGCCACCGTCATTCCCGGCTCGAGGTCCTCGTAGCGGATTGGATTGATCACCAGGAGAGTGTTGTCGCCGTAAACGGGCGCCATGGAAACCCCGGTCCCTTTCGCCGTGGTGCGACCGGGTTCTCGGCTCGCAACCGCCTCGGCATCATGGAACGCCTCACCGATAGACGCCGTCGTGGTAGGATCCGCAGGACCACTCACCTTTGCTGGGCCCGCTCCATCGCTTGTGCAGCCGGCGAGCAGCCCGCAGGTCGACACCATCACAAGCGTTGCGACTCTGAATCGGGAATTCTTCAATGGAGAGCACTATGGCGGTGCGTTTCAGCAAACACTGAGCCCCGGGAACCGCAAGTCCCCAGGGTTTTACCCAATATTCGCCCGGAATGAGACAACGGCAGTTGCATGCGGCCCCCAACCCGCCTAAAAAAATACCCTAGTTATGAAACGCGTGGTCATCATCGAAGACCAAACAGCCATACGCGAGATGGTTGCGGAGATCCTCCGGGCAGATCCGCAATTCAAGATCGTTGGCGAATGGGGAGACGGTCAGGAGGCAGTTTCCAAGTGCATGGAAACAAGGCCCGACATTGTCATCCTGGATGCGAAGCTTCCCGGGCTGAACGGCGTCGATCTGCTCCGCCGCCTGAAAAAGGATCTGCGGAACACCCGCTACCTCGTGTTCTCGGGATACGAGAATCCAGTCCTGGTTCGCGAGATGCTCGAGGCAGGTGCCCATGGCTTCGTCGAAAAGACCGCCGGGCTGGCCGAATTTCGCAAGGGCATCCAGACCGTCGCCAACGGCGGCACCTATTTCGGTCCTGGGGTTGCTTCCCTGCTCCTCAACGTCGTCACGAATCCCGGCTCGTCGTCCAGCCACGACATGCTCACGGATCGCGAGCGCGAGGTCCTCCAGCTTGTCGCCGAAAGCTACAGCACGAAGGAAATCGCGGCACGCCTCGGCATCAGCGCGAAGACGGTGGACAACCACCGGACAAACCTGATGCGCAAGCTCGACCTGCACGACGTCGCCAGCCTCACGCGCTATGCGATCGAGATCGGTCTCATCGAGCAACGCGGCACCGGTCAGCGCGCCTAGAGCTTCGTTTCGTGCGCGGCGGGGAAAAGCCTTGCGCCGCCTTTTGGGTTGCCTGATAACCGCCAAACCACGCCTTTCTCACGCGTTTAGCCATGAACATCTTTTCCAAGCGTCTTGCATTCGTTTTGATCGGAGCCGCCATCCTCCTCACCGGCTGCCCTAAGAAACCTCAACGTCCCGATCCGAGCGCGACCCTTCTCGGTCCCGGCACAGGTGGATCGATCAGCCCACTCGGCCTCGGCGACATGGGCGACACTTCTCTCGAGCAGCGCACCGGAAGCGCCGACCGTTTTGCCGAGGAGAATCTGCAGCGCGGACTTCTCCCGACTGTCTACTTCGATTTCGACAAGTCCGCTATCAGGCAGAGCGAGCGCGCGAAGCTTCAGGAAGCTGCTGCGTGGCTCTCTTCGAATCCCGACAAGACGATCCTTCTCGAAGGACATTGCGACTGGCGCGGCACTGCCGAATACAACCTCGGCCTCGGTGATCGCCGCTCGCAAGCTGTGCGCGAATACCTCCAGTCGATCGGAGTCGATACCTCGCGCCTTGAGACTCTCTCAAAGGGCGATCTCAGCGCGCAGGAAAACGCGACCGCCGATCAGATGTCGCAAGAACGCCGCGTCGAACTCGTCGTCTTTCGCTGAGCGAACTCGAATCACTCTTCAAAGCCCCGGCTTAACCGCCGGGGCTTTTTTGTTTTCCGGTTCCTGTGCTCCGAGACTTGCCTCCGGACATCCGACGTAGGAGCCCGCTCGCGGGCGATTGTGCGTCGGTCTTGTAGGTTGCGCGCTTGCGCGTTCTGCTGGCCAGCAGAATGGCGCGGCAAGCGCGCCACCTACAAATTCAATCGCCTGCAAGCAGGCTCCTACCTCCGACGCACGGCTGCCACCGCGCGCAGCACGCCTTCCGATACCCGCGCGCCCTTCTCAAGCATCGAAAGATCAAAGCTCTCGTTCGGGGCATGCAGGTTGTCTTCAGGCAAGAACAGCCCAAGCAACACGCAGTCGAGCCCTAGCATCGACTTTAACTCTGCGACAATCGGGACGCTCCCGCCCTCGCGGATGTAGAGCGGTCGCTTTCCGAAAACGTCCGTCACAACTGTCTCGGCCGCCTCAAATGCACGCGCGAGCACGGGTGATTGGTCGCTCGGTGTGTTCGACCTTCCCGGTGGCACGACGACATACGGCGTGCCCGAGTGGCCGTCGTGAATCTTGTAGTTAACATCCGCAGGCATCCGCTCGCGAATCGCCTTGTAGACGAGTTCACGGATTCGCGCAGGCTCCTGGTCCGGCACCAGCCGGCAACTGATCTTCACGAACGCGCGGCTCGGTATCACTGTCTTGCTGCCCGCACCTTGGTAGCCGCCGCCGATGCCATTGAATTCAAGCGTCGGCTGGAAGCGAATCGCCTCAAACGGAGTGAACCCGCCCGCCACGTGAAATCCCTTGATGCCGAGGAAGCGCTGATATTCCGCCGTGTCCGTGCCGAGTTTGGCGAGTTCGTCGCACTCCCACTGCGCCACCTCGCGCACGTCATCGTAGAAGCCAGGCACGGTCACCCGGCCATCGGCATCGTGCAGCGACGCACACAATTCCGCGATCGCCTGAATCGGATTGCGCAAGACGCCGCCGTGAAGACCCGAGTGCAGATCCATCTGCGCGCCTGTCACCTCGAGTTCAAGCAGCATGAGTCCGCGCAGGCCACACGTGATCACCATTTGGTCGGGTGCTGGCACGCCTGTGTCCGACAGCATCACGAAGTCCGCCTTTAGCCGGTCTCGATACTGCTCGAGAAATCCGCGAAAACTCGGGCTGCCCATCTCCTCTTCGCCTTCGATGACGAACGAAATTCGCAGCGGAAATGTCGGCTCGGCCTCGAGCAGCCTGCCGACCGCAGTCACGTGCGCGAGTAGCGGTCCCTTGTTGTCCGCCGTGCCGCGGCCATACATGCGGCCGTCGCGAATTGTGGGCTCAAACGGCGGCGTCGTCCACTTTTCGAGCGGGTCCGCCGGCTGCACGTCGTAGTGCCCGTAGATGATGACATGCGGCCACGATGCGTCGCCGCCGCGGTGCGCATAGATCACCGGGTGCTTTGGCGTGCGCACGACCTCGACCTCAAATCCGAGGCCGCGAATCGTCTCGCTGATGTGCTCCTGAGCGCCGCGCATGCCCGCGTGAAACGCCGGGTCGGTCGAAACGCTCTGGTGGCGCACAAAATTCTTCAGGACTTCGATCGGATCAAACATCTGCCAAGCGTGCGCCCGCGGCTGCCCTCCGGCAAGGCTTCACCCGCTCAGCGCTAATTTCCGCCGGTGTAATAAGGCAGGATCCGCGGCATCATCTCGCGCAATCGCCGAATGCGCGTCTCGTCGGAGGGATGGGTCGAAAGAAACTCCGGCGGTTTGCCCTTCCCTGCCGCCTCGGCCGCCATCTTCTCCCAAAAAGTGATCGCGGCGCGCGGGTCATAGCCGGCGCGAGCAGCGTAGACGAGGCCGATCTCGTCGGCTTCACTCTCGTTGAGGCGTGAATACGGGAGCAGGACGCCAACCGTCGTGCCGGCGCCGTAGGCTGCCAGCCAGCCCTCACGGTTCTTGTTGTCCTTGAGAACCGTCTCGGAGAGCAGAGCCCCGCCGACCGCGACGGCCGCACTTTGAGACCAGCGCTCGCTGCCGTGACGAGCGGTCGCGTGCGCAATCTCGTGGCCCATCACGACGGCGATCTCGTCGTCGGAAGCTGCAAGCTTCAAGAGCCCGGTGTAGACGCCGACTTTGCCGCCGGGCAGCGCGAACGCGTTTACCGTGTCCGGCGCGTCGAAAACGACGAATTCCCACTTTGCATTCGGCAGATCCTTTCCCGCGACCGCCGCGATCCGCTCGCCGATTCTTGTTACGCGTTCGTTTGCGACCCGGTCTGCGGAAATCGTCTCCTTGCCTTTGATGTCGAGAAACGCCGTGGCGCCCATCGCAGCCTCCTCGCTCGCCGGGAGTATGATGAACGATCTACGGCCGGTTTCAGGCACGGTGTAGCAACCGGCAAGCAGGGCGAGCGTAACGACTGTGAGAATCAGAGAGGGGCGTTTCATGGTGGCCGAAACTCTGCCCGCCCACTCCACGATTGCAAACCGCCACGCGGCTCAGTGTTTGAAGTGCCGCACGCCGGTGAAGACCATCGCGAGTCCGCGTTCGTCCGCTGCGCGAATCACCTCGTCATCTCGCACCGAACCTCCCGGCTGTATGGCCGCGGTCGCGCCAGCGTCGGCAGCGGCGATCAATCCGTCGGCAAATGGAAACAACGCCTCGCTCGCGACCACCGAGCCTGCGAGATCGAGCCCCGCTTCCTTCGCCTTCCATACCGCGATGCGCGAGCTGTCGACGCGCGCCATCTGGCCGGCGCCGATGCCGAGCGTGCGCTCGCCCGTCGTGTAAACGATGGCGTTCGATTTGACGTGCTTGCAGATCTTCCAGCCGAAGCGCATCGCGTCCCACTCGGCCGCGGACGGCTCGCGCTTCGTGACGACGCGCCATTTCGACGAGTCGTCCGACCGCGCATCGCGATCCTGCACGAGCACGCCACCGACAACGGAGCGCACCTCGAGCAACTCACCCGCGCCGAGTCCGGCGCGCGCGACCATGAGCCGGAGATTCTTCTTCTTCGCGAACACGGCGAGCGCCGCGTCGGTGAAGCGCGGCGCGATGATCACTTCGGTGAAGATGCCCGCGATCGTTTCCGCGAGGGCGACATCCATTGTGTGATTCACGACGATGATTCCGCCGAATGGCGCCTGGCGGTCGGTGGCATACGCGAGTTCCCACGCCGCCTCGAGTGTGTCCGCACTCGCGACGCCACAGGGATTCGTGTGCTTCAGGATCGCAACCGTCGGCTTCTGAAACTCGCCGATGAGGTAGGTCGCCGACGTAATATCGAGGAGATTGTTGTAGCTGAGCTCCTTTCCCTGCAGTTGCTCGAAGTGTTCGTGAAATGCGCCGTAGAGCGCCGCGCGCTGGTGTGGATTCTCGCCGTAGCGGAGTGCCTGTGCCTTCGGCAGCGACAAGTTGAATCGCCTCGGAAATCCGCTGATCGCGTCGAGGTCCGGTTCTTCCGCGGTGCGCTCGAGGTAAGCCGAAATCGCACCGTCATAGGCAGACGTGCGCTGGAATACTTTCAGCGCGAGCCTGCGACGCAGTGCGCCGAGCTTCCCCGGCTCGCCAAGCGCGTCGATCACCTCGCCGTAGTCCTCCGGATCGCAGACGACCGTGACGCTTTCGTGGTTCTTCGCCGCACTCCGGAGCATCGACGGACCGCCGATGTCGATGTTCTCGATCGCCTCGTCGAACAGCACGCCGGGCTTCGCGACAGTCGCTTCAAACGGATAGAGGTTCACGACGACGAGATCGATCATCGCGATTCCGTGCTCGGCGGCCTGTGCCATGTGGTGTGGCTCGCCGCGCTTGCACAGCAGGCCACCGTGCACCTTCGGGTGGAGCGTCTTCACGCGGCCTTCCATAATCTCGGGAAATCCCGTGTGGTCGCCAACCTCGGTCACTGGCAAGCCCGCGTCGCGCAGCATCCGCGCAGTGCCTCCGGTTGAGAGGATCCGGAATCCGTGCCGCTTCACCAACTCGGTCGCGAATTCAAGAAGGCCGCTTTTGTCGCTGACGGAAATCAGGGCTAGCTTTTCCACGTTGCCGTTGTTCCGCGTGCGCGTGAATGCCGCAAGGCGAAACTCGCCGCATTCTTTGCGAAAGCCGCGCCCGGCTCAATGCCCTGAGTGATCCGCACCCTCGTGCCCGCCCGGCATGAGCAACCCGTGCACCCAATCGTGCACTTCCGGCACGCCGCGGACGATCGTCAGCAACCCGAGTGCGATCAGGGCGATTCCCGCGAACTTGACCCAAACCGCCCGGTGCCGCGCGGAAAACCGCTGCCCGATCGCCGCCACGAGCCAGAGCCCCGGCAATGTTCCCAGCCCGAAGACGTAGGCGCCGACCGTTGTGTCGAGCACCGATCCGAACTGCGCCATGTAGAGCAGCGCCGCAAACGACAGTCCGCACGGCAGGAACCCGTTCACCCAGCCGATGAGCAGGCTCCGCGCGAGCGTCGGGGCACGTGCCGCGGCAAACACTGTCGCGCAGAATCCGCCGCCGCCGAGCAGCCGCTCCGCTCGCGGCCCGATTCGAAATCCGGCGAGCTGCGCCATGCCACCGAGAATCATTACGCCGCCGACGATCCAGCCGAGGATTTTGCCGAACGCCCCGAGCCCGTCAGGCCCAGACATCGCGCTTGCGGCGAGCGTGAGGATGACCCCGAGAAAGACATAGGCCGTCGACTTCCCAAGTTGGTAACTCACTTGCCTGAGCAGAAGCAGCGCGCCTCCGCCCTTCCCCGCTCCCGCTGCAACCGCAAACGCACCGCACATCCCGATGCAGTGCCCTGTGCCCGTGAGCCCGAGGACGAACACCGATAGGTAATCAAGCGCGCCCATTCGGTCACGTCATCGCGCTGCGGGGCAGTTCACGCAATTTTATTTGCGCCACGAGTGAACGCACCTTCATTTGATTCTCTGTCGTCAAGGCAACGATGCTTCCAGAACTTCCAACCGAATCACTTCGCATAGCAGGGCGGGACTTCAAGTCCCGCCTCTTTGTCGGCACGGGCAAATTCTCCTCGCCCGAGGCGATGCGCGCCGCGCTCGCGGCGTGCGGCACCGAGATGGTGACGGTCGCGCTGAAGCGCGCCGACCTCTCCGGCTCCAAAGACGCCTACGCCAACATCCTCGAGTTTCTCGAACCCGAGCGCTATCTCTTGCTGCCGAACACAGCGGGCGCGCAGAATGCCACCGAGGCCGTTCGGATCGCGCGCCTCGCACTCGCATCGGGCCTGCCGAACTGGGTGAAACTCGAAATTCATCCTGACCCGAACTACCTTCTTCCCGACCCCATCGAGACGCTGAAGGCCGCCGAGATCCTCGTGAAGGAAGGTTTCATTGTCCTTCCCTACATCAATGCCGATCCCGTGCTCGCGCTTCGCCTGCAGGATGTCGGGGTCGCCGCTGTCATGCCGCTTGGCTCGCCGATCGGCAGCCACCGCGGACTCGAGACGCGCGCGCAGATCGAGATCATCATCGAGCAGGCACGCGTGCCGGTCGTGGTCGACGCCGGGCTCGGCGCGCCGTCACACGCGGCCGCCGCAATGGAACTCGGCGCCGACGCCGTCCTCGTCAACACAGCGATCGCGATCGCGCCCGACCCATCCGCGATGGCGATCGCGTTCGCCGTCGCGACAATCGCCGGACGCGCAGCACGCGAGAACGGACTCGGTCGCACCCGCGCGAAGGCGGCACCCACGAGCCCTCTCACCACCTTCCTGGACTGAGCGCACCGATGGCCACCTTCTCAGAGACATTTCAGTCGCTCCCGCTCGAATCGCTCGCCGCCTCATGTGCTTCGACTGGTGTTGCTCGCGCGGCCGCGGTCGTGCGCGCGGGCCGTGCGCGCTCGCTGGAAGATTTCGCCGCGTTGATTTCGCCCGCGGCCGCGCCGCATCTCGAAACGATGTGCGCGGCTTCGCAGGAGCTCACGCAGCGTCACTTCGGCAAGGTAATCCGGATGTTCGCGCCGCTCTATCTCTCGAACGAGTGCGTGAACATTTGCAAGTATTGCGGGTTCTCGCGAAACAACCCGATCCCGCGCATCACGCTCCCGGTCGACGAAGTCGTGCGTGAGGCTGCGATGCTCGCGCGCCGCGGCTTCCGCTCGATCCTTCTCGTCGCGGGCGAGCACCCGAAGTTCGTCTCGGGAAACTACGTCGTCGAGTGCATCGA
>DATKCJ010000247.1:0-8015 GCA_035513275.1 Opitutaceae bacterium | reverse complement strand
CTTGTGTCGTCGCACACGCGCAGCCGCACGTTTTCGGTCTACTATCCCGACACGCGCCCCGGCTCGGACCGCTACACGGTGGTCTGCTCGATCAACGGCCGCTACGAAGACTGGAAGAAACTCTCCGACGAGGAATACGTGCGCGAGAAGGACCGGATCATCGAAGAGTCGCTTGCCGCGCTTGAGAGATTCATTCCCGACGTGCGCGCGAAAATCGACTGGAAGGAGGCGGCGACGCCGCGCACCGTCGAGCACTTCACGACCCACTGGGCCGGCACGTCGTTCGGCACGAAGTTCGAGGGCCTCAAGGTCTCGATGGAGATTCCGAACCAATTGCCAGGCCTGCACCACGCGGGGTCGGTCGGCATCATCATGTCGGGCTGGCTGGGCACGATCAATTACGGCGTGATCGTCGCCAACAGCATCGACAAGTATGTGTGCGGCTTGAAGCGCGCGGAGGCGGTCGGCGGACCGACGGTTTCGTGAGGGTGAAGAGCGCCATTTCTTCCCAGCAGTCTGCCTTGAAGGTAGCCCGGCCTCTCCGAGGACGGGTTCTGATTCGTTCGTCTCTCAAACCCGCGCTCGGAGATCGCGGGCTACCCAAGAAGATCGGGGCCGAACTTCAATGAGCTCCGTCACCGACCTCATTCCGCACCGGCCGCCGTTCCTCTTTGTCGACAGGATCGTGAGCCGCGGCGAGGGCGAACTTGTCGCCGAGCGCACGTGGCGCGCCGACGAGGATTTCTATCGCGGCCACTATCCGGGTGCGCCTATCACGCCGGGCGTGCTTCTCTGCGAGTCCGTGTTTCAGGCAGGGGCGCTGCTCCTTGGTAGCCAACTGAGCGAAGGCGGCACGAAGCCAGGCGTGCCACTGCTCGCGCGCGTGAGCGACGTGCGCTTCCGCAGTCCGGTTTATCCCGGCGATACGATCACGATCCACGTGAAGCTTACGGAAAGCATCGGCGGCTTCGTGAAGATGCGCGGCACGATGACGTGCGGGGAGCGCAGGATTCTCAGCGTCGCGTTTGCCGTCGTGTGGAAAGAACCAGCAAGCGGAGGGCCAGCCGCGTGAGCTTTCTCGGTCTTGAAGGTCGCACGATTGTCGTGATCGGCATCGCGAACCGAAAGAGCATTGCATACTCGATCGGCCGCACGCTGCTCGCCGAGGGCGCGAAGGTGATTTACGCGGCGCACACCGAGAAACGGCGGGAGGAGATCGCAAAGCTCTCGCCCGAGACGCCCGTGTTTGTCTACGACGCCGAGAAGGAAGGCGATGCCGACCGCCTCGCAGCGGACGTCGCGGCTGCGCACGGCCAGGTGCACGGACTCGTGCACTCGCTCGCGTTTGCGAATTATTCGGAAGGCTTCAAGCCGTTTCACGAGACGAAGCGCACCGACTTCCTACAGGCGGCGACGATCTCGGCGTTCTCACTCCTCGAACTCGCGCGCGCCTTCAAGCCGCATTTCGCGCCGGGGGCCGCGGTTGTCACGATCGGCATCTCGTCGCTCCTCGTGACGGCGGAAAACTACGGCTACATGTCGCCGATCAAGGCTGCGCTCGAGGGCATGGCGCGCAACCTCGCGAAGTCGTTCAGCGCGGACAGCGACGTGCGATTCAATGTCGTCGGCGCCGGCCCGCTAAAGACTCACAGCAGCGCGGGCATTCCCGATTTCATCCGCAGCTACCTCTACGCGGAGCGGCTCACGTTTCGCGGAAAGAATCTGGCGACGGCGGAGGTCGCAAACTCGGCCGTGTTTCTCGTAAGCCCGGCATCGAGCGGGATCAACGGCGCCACGCTCGTCGTCGATGCCGGGCTCGGGATGAACTATTTCGACAAGAAGATGATCCGGTCGGCGATGCGGCCCGAGCAGCCATGATTTTTCGCGACGTCGTTCTCGAGTCGCTCGTCCACGAGATCCCACCACACGCCGTGAGTTCCGCGGACCTCGAGGAGCGGCTGCGACCGCTTTACGAGCGACTCAAGCTTCCCGCGGGGCGGCTCGAGTTGATGACGGGCATCAAGGAGCGGCGCTTCTGGCCGGAAGGCACGCTGGCGTCCGATGCGAGCGCGCTGGTCGCGCGCAAGCTCGTTGCGCAGACGCGTGTGCCGATTGAGAAAATCCGCGTGATGATCCACGGCGCCGTTTCGCGCGACATGCTCGAGCCCGCAACTGCGGCGTTCGTGCACCGGAAGGCCGGGTTGCCGCCCGAGATGCAGCTCTTCGACATCTCGAATGCGTGCCTCGGATTCCTGAACGCGTGCTGCACTGTCGGCGCGATGATCGATGCCGGTCACATCGACGCGGGCATGATCGTGTGCGGTGAGAATGGCGGTCCGCTCGTCGATCGGACGGTGAAGCGGCTGCTCGCGGGCGACCTTAACCGCAACCAGATCAAACCGTATTTCGCTAATCTCACGATCGGCTCGGGCGCCGTCGGCGCCGTGCTTTGCCGCCGCGACATGGCAGGGGAGGGCGCTCCGCGACTCGTCGGCGGGATCGCGCGCGCCGCGACGCAGCACAACGACCTCTGTCAGGGCGACCACGCGGGCGGCGACGGGCTCGACATGCAGACCGACTCCGAGCAGCTCCTGCTCGCGGGCGTGCGCGTCGCGCGCGAGACATGGGACGCGTTTCTGGCGGAGACCGGTTTCAGCGAGTCGGATTTCAACCGCTACGTGTGCCACCAAGTCGGCGTGCAACATCGCAACCGGCTCTACGAGACTCTCGAGCTGCCGCTCGCGAAGGACTACTCGACGTTCGAGTCGTTCGGCAACGTCGGCTCGGTGGCACTGCCGGTCACGCTTTCTCGCGCGATCGACGCGGGTGCGATCGTTCACGGCGATCGCGTCGGTCTGCTCGGCATCGGCAGCGGCATCAATTGCCTGATGCTCGCGCTGGAGTGCTGACCATGGCCGCGTGGCAGGAACTCTATCCGTTCGAATCGCGCTACCACACGCTCGCGGGTGGTGTGCGGATGCACTACGTCGACGAAGGGCTGGGCGACGAGGCGGTGCTCATGCTCCACGGAAATCCGACGTGGGGATTCTTCTACCGCGACGTAGTGAAGGCACTCGTCGGCCGAATCCGTTGTGTCGTGCCGGATCACGTTGGCATGGGACTTTCCGACAAACCTCAGGACTACCGATACACGCTCGAGCAACGGATTGCCGACATCGGCTCGCTCGTTGCCACACTTGGACTCAAGCGCGTGCATCTCATCGTCCACGACTGGGGCGGCGCGATTGGATTCGGCTGGGCACGGCGAAATCCGAACGTGGTGGGGCGGATTGTGATCACAAACACCGCGGCGTTTCCGGACACGCGGATACCGTTTCGAATTGCTGTGTGTCGGTGGCCGCTCGTCGGGCCGTTGGTCGTGCGCGGACTGAATGGTTTCGCCGCCGCTGCGGCTTCGATGGCAGTGACGCGGCCGCTGGCAGCGGAGGTGAGAGCGGGATTTCTCGCACCTTACGGCTCGTGGCACGACCGCGTGTCGGTGAGTGAATTTGTGCGGGACATTCCGATGCGCCGGTCACATCCAAGCCACGCCCAAATCTGCGCGATCCACGCAGCGCTCCCGCAGTTTCGCGATCGGAAGATCCTGATCGCATGGGGCGAGCGCGACTTCTGTTTCACGCCGTATTTCCTCGCACGCTGGCGCGAGATTTTCCCTTCGGCCGAAGAAGCGATCGAACCTGAAGCGGGACACTACCTGCTGGAAGATGCGGGACCCTCGCTGGTCGACCGAGTCGCGAACTTCGCTGCCGCCGACTAAGAGCGCGTGAGCGCTATTGCGCGACAATCCGAAACGAAACCCGCACGCGGATTCGAATTTCGATCGCTCCAGGAGCGACGCTTTCGCCATCCTCGCCAGGAGTTGAGGTGACACTTTGGAGCCGGTTGCCGTGGAGGTCTCCCTGAATGAAGTTCACCGGCTCCTCGATCATGAGCGGTTCTGCGAGCTTCATTCCGAGCGTGGCCGCCATTGTCTCTGCTTTCGCCTTCGCTGCCTTCAGCGCATCGACGCGCGTCGCGTCCCGAAGCTCGATTCGTTTGGAGGTATCCCAGTGGGCCCCATTCACGGAAATCCCTTTGATCTTGGAGAGACCGTGCCAGATCGCCCTGTAACTTGGGAGGTCGGAAGTCACGAAGGAAACCGTGGTCGAGGCGTCGTATCCTTCCATGATCCAACTGTTGTTCCGATACTCTCGATGCTCGGAAAGGCTCATTTGCGAAGTCTGTATCCTTTCCGAGGGGATTTTTTGCTCCCTCAGGAACCTGAGCGTTAATGCGACCGTGTTCGTGTGTTCAGAGGCAACCAACTCGATTTCTGCGCCTCGATTCTCGATTCCAATGCTCCAACGCAGAAGGTCCGGTTCGACCTGTGTGACTGCGGTTCCGAACACAGAGACATGAGGCAGATCGTCGTCCGCAAGTGCAGGGAAAGCGGAAACCAACAACACACCTACGCAAAGCGGGAGAAATTTCATTGCCGACTGTTTAGCGCCGGCAGCGGCCGGCCGCAACGGCTCACTTGGCCGACTCGCGATCGCGCGCAGGCAGCCGCCCGTAGAGCTTCCCGAGCGAGCGCAGGTATTCGGCGGTGTTCACATGTAGTTGCTCGAGCATTTGCGGGCGGTAGCGCCATTCCCAGTTGTGCGCCATCGCGCCCGGTGTGTTGAAGCGGCCCTCGGCGCCGAGATTGAGTAGATCCTGAAGCGGAATGACGGCGAGCCGGGCAGGGCACGCAAACGCGGCGCGCACGAAGTCCCATGCGACGTCCTGGCCACTGATCCGGAGATAGCGGCGCACCTGGTCCTGCACGGGCTCGTTCTGTGTGGAATACCACTCGCGGGTCGTCGCGTTGTCGTGCGTGCCGGTGTAGCAGACGGAGTTCTTCGACTGGTTGTGCGACAGGTAGGGGTTTGTCGGATCGTCGCCGTTGAAGGCAAACTGCAGCACGGCCATCCCGGGCAGGCCGGTGGCTTCGAGGAGTTCGCCGACTTCGGGCGTGATGATCCCGAGATCCTCGGCAATGATGCGCGCGTCGGGAAACTGCTCGCGAACGCGCTCAAAGAACTCGATCCCCGGACCGGCTTCCCACTTTCCGACCTTGGCGTTTGGGGCGCCGGCAGGAATCGCCCAATAGCTCTCAAACCCGCGGAAGTGATCGATGCGGACGACGTCGTAGAGATCAAAGCTCGCGCCAAGCCGGCGCATCCACCACGCGTAGTCATCCTTTGCGTGCACGGCCCAGTTGAAGAGCGGATTTCCCCAAAGCTGGCCGTCCTCGGAGAAATAGTCGGGCGGCACTCCGGCCACCGAGATCGGACGGCCGGTCGTGGGATTGAGGTGGAAGAGTTCGGGCCGCGCCCAGACGTCGGCGCTGTCCATCGCCACGAAGATTGGAATGTCGCCGATGATCGAGATGCCGAGATCGGCCGCCTTGGCCTTGAGGCGCCGCCATTGCCCGAAGAAGAGGTATTGGAAGAACCGGTGCGCTTCGGCGCGAGCGGCGACGGTCTTCATTAACGGCGATTGAAGGGCCTTCGCATGCACGCGGCAGTTCGCGGGCCATTCCCACCAAGGGCGGCTCTCGAAATGGTCCTTGAGCGCCTGAAACGTCGCGAAATCGTCGAGCCAGTCGGCGTTGGCCTTCTTGAATGCCGCGAAATCGCCGTAGGGCAGCTTCACGTCTGGGTTTGCGGCAAACTGTGCGTAAGTGGCCGAGAGAGCCGCAGTCTTGAGCCGCCAGAGGCCGCCGTAATCGACCCGGTCGGAATCGAGAACCAGCAGCGGGCTGACAGCTTCGCGTGGGGCGAGGCCGGATTGGGCCAGTGGAAGCAGGTCAATCAGGTAAGGATTGCCGGCGAATGCTGAGAAGCACTGGTAAGGCGAGTTGCCGTAACCCGTGGGACCCAGCGGGCACATCTGCCAATATTCGAAGCCCGCGGACGCAAGGAACTCCAGAAACCGGTCGGCCTCGGCCCCGAGGGTCCCGACGCCGAAGTCACACGGTAGCGCCGTAGGATGCAGAAGGACTCCGGCGGACCGGTCCTTCAACCAGGAGAAAAGGGGCGCTTGCGAGGGTTGGGGCATGGTGTGAGGCGCAGAAGCTAGGTAGGGCGAGAGAGTGCGTCGAGAGCCATGGAAGCAGATTCGGCGAAATGGGCGGGGCGTGGACACAGGACTGTTCTGCGGCTACCCGTGGATTCCCTAGACTAGACATAATGCTTATTGTGCGCACGACCCGGATGAACGCAGTCCGGGACTCGTGTGGTCGGCGAACGCATCTGGACCTTGGCGCGGCAGCACCGGCCTATCCGAGGACGGGTCACTTCAACCCGCGCTCGGAGATCGCGGGCTACCTTTCGATGACCCAGAGAGCTATCGAGCCAGCCCCCAACGCCGCGCCAGTGGATAGTAGATCCAAATGGGCCGGCCGATGACATCGCCTTCCGGCACGAAGCCCCACGAGCGGCCGTCGTAGCTGTCCGGTGAGTTGTCTCCGAGTGCTAGGAAGCTGCCTTCCGGGACCGTGACGACTGCTCCGGAGGTGAACGTGCCAGCATAGGTGTAGCCGGGATATTTGCCTTCCTTCTTGGCGTTTCGTTCAAACGCCTTCGCGCCAGTGATCGGGCTACCGTTCCGGTAAAGCGCGGGAGCGCGAATCTCCATCTTGTCGCCCGGGAGGCCGACGAGTCGTTTCACGTAATACTTGTCCTCAGCCACGTAATCGTAGCCTCCCGCCGCGTTTCGGACAGACCGGCCGAGTCCTTGAATATTTCCCGTCCGAAAAACGAATCCCTGGCCAACCGAGGGCTTCGCGAAATGGTAAGACACGCGATCCACGAAGAGTTGGTCGCCCGTGAGAATGTCGAACGAGAGTACGGCATCGCCTGCCGCCGTCGCTGTGCCGACGTCCGCAAGGATCACCCGTTCGGAAGAGTTCGCGCTTCCCGGCGCCCTTGAAAACAGCGTCTCCTTCGCCTTGCCTGCGCGCGCGAGCTCGTTGAGCACCGCTGCCAGGTCGTCGCGGCCGTTGAAGAACGACGCCTGCACGATTCGGTCGAAACCACTGAAGTCGAGCGGCACTCTCACTTTAGCCGGCTGCCCTCCGACAAGGAGCTGATACTCGCGGACGTCGGTCGGAAGAACCAGCCACTTACGGGCCCGGACGATTGAATAAGGCACCTTGCCGTCACGGATCGAAAACGGCACCTGCACCACGCCTGCTACCGGTGCCTTCACAGACCGGGGCATTGCGCCAAATGCAAGAAAGCGCCCTGCCCGCGCCGCCGGACCCGGCACGTCGGCAGGATCTGCGAAAACCTCGTGGGTCATGCCGTTGTAGCTCGGCCACATCGAGTTTGTCGGGATCTTGAACGGCTGCACGATGTAGGCGCGCACGCCGAGGATGATGATCGCCGCGGCGAGGAAGAACTCCACGTTCTCCGTGAGCGAAGTCTTCGGATATACGCGGCCGCCGACCTTCCGCAGCACGGCCTCGAGGCTCTCCATCCCAAGCTTGAGCCGGCTGACATCGTCGCGCTGCTTGATCCGCTTCTTGAGTTCATGCGTCTGCGCCTGCAGGTCGCGAAGCTGCGGGTCGGTGAGCTCGTCGCGCCGGTAGTGCCAGACCTTCTCGGCGACCTCGAGCCAGTTGCGCGCATCGCGCCGGGCGCGGGCCGATTCGGTCATGAGGAAGGAAAACATGGAAGGGCGCCCGGCGTCAGTTGGTTTTCAGAACCTGGATGAACGCGTCGGGCGGAATCGAGACGGCGCCGATCTGCTTCATCTTCTTTTTGCCCTCTTTCTGCTTCTCGAGCAGCTTACGCTTGCGCGTGATGTCGCCGCCGTAGCATTTCGCCGTGACATCCTTGCGCATCGCGCGCACGTCCTCGCGGGCGACGATCTTTCCGCCAACGGCGGCCTGCAGCGCGATCTTGAACATCTGCGGCGGGATGATCTCCCGAAGCTTCTCGCAAAGCGCCCTACCCTTCGATTCGGCC
>DATKCJ010000246.1:0-7436 GCA_035513275.1 Opitutaceae bacterium | reverse complement strand
CCACCGACGGCTCCGTGAAACTCGTCATCTACACCGACGGCACGCAGGGCAGCGAAGCCGACATGGTGCGACTCATGCGCGTGGGGACCCTGCAAGCCGGGCTGCTCACGGTCCTGGGCCTCTCGACGATCGAGCCGGCTGTCACCGGACTGCAAAACATGCCGCTGGTGTTTCACGACCTCGACGAGTTCGACCACGCGCTCTCCGTCATGCGGCCCGAACTCGAGAAGCGGATGCGGGCGCACGGCTTCGAGACGCTCTTCTGGGTGGACAGCGGCTGGATTCACTTCTTCACCGTCACCGAGGCAATCACGCCGAAGGATTTCTCGAAACAAAAGCTCCTCGTCGTGGCCGACCCCAAGCAGGTCGCGATCATGCGAGCGATCGGACAGAACCCGGTGCCCCTGGAGTCAAACGACATCCCAGCGGCACTCCAGACCGGGCTCATCACCGCATTGTCGGTGCCGCCGATCTACGCGCTTGCGACGCAGCTCGACCGCAAGGCGAATCACATGCTCCGCCTGAACTACGCGCCACTGCTCGGAGCCGCGGTCGTGACGAAAGCGACTTGGGATAAGATTCCTGCGGACAAGCGGCCGGCCCTCATGGAGGCAGCGCAGGTGGCGGGGCAGGCGATCCGCGAGCGCAGCCGCAAGGAGAGCAACGACGCGATCGCCGCGATGATCGCGCGCGGGCTCACCGTCCATGAAGTCACTCCCGAGGCGCTGGCGGAATGGGAGAAAACGGTCAGCGGTGTTTATCCAATGATCCGCGGCAGCCTTGTGCCGGCCGAGGTGTTCGACGAGGTGATGCGGATCGTGAAGGAATACCGCGCGGCGCGCGCAGGCGGTCAATGACCTTGCAGGACGGCACGCCACCGAGACCTCCACCGTCGCGGCCGGCCGCCGCGCTTCACTCCGTCGAGAACATCGCGCTCGCGCTCGCGCTGGCGACTGCCCTCGCGGTGCCGATCATCGAGATGATCATCCGGTTCACCGGCGGCACGGGGATCCGCGGGGCCAGCTCGCTTATCACACACACGACACTCTGGATCGGCATGATCGGCGGCATGGTCGCCGCGCGCGAGGAGCGGCTGCTCGGGTTTGCCGGCATCGTCACTTTTGTGAAGGGCCCGTGGAAGATCGGGATGGCGGTCTTTGCCGGCGGCGTTGCCGCCGCGGTCTCGCTCGCGCTCGCCGAATCGTCGTGGACTTTCATGCTCACCGAAAAGGAGGGAGGCACGCGACTCGGCTTTGGAATCGCAACCTGGGTTGCGCAAGCGGCGCTACCGGTGGGCTTCGCATTTATTGCCGCGCGCCTCGTCTACCACTCGGGCAACCGGTGGCGGGTGCGCGCGCTCGCCGCTGCGGTCGCATTGGCAGTGGTGGCGGTGCTCATCGGGCACAGCGACTGGTTCTGGGGATCGGCGGGCTATTGGATCGGCATCGGCGGCATGCTCGCAGCCGGTGTCCTCGGCATGCCGATCTTTGCTGTCCTCGCGGGAATCACGATCGTGCTGCTCTGCGCGGGCGACCTTCCTCTGGCGACGATTCCGCTGAAGCACTATTCGCTCACGACAAATCCGACGCTGCCGACCGTGCCGCTGTTCACGCTTGCCGGTTATTTCCTCGCCGAGGGCGGCACGTCGAAGCGCTTCGTGCGCTTCTTCGGCGCGTGGTTCGGCTGGCTGCGCGGCGGCACGGCGATCGTCGCGGCGGTTGCCTGCGCGTTTTTCACGACGTTCACCGGCGCCTCGGGTGTGACGATTCTCGCGATGGGCTCGCTGCTCCTGCCGGTGCTCATCGCCTCGAACATGAAGGAGAAGAACGCGCTCGGCCTGATCACCTCGTCTGGCGCGCTCGGTCTGCTGTTTCCGCCGAGCCTGCCGCTGATCCTCTACGCGATCATCGCCGGCACGGTGCTCTCGAATCTCGACATCGGCTTCGCGAGCGCCAGTGGCATCGGCATCGAGCAAATGTTTCTCGGCGGCATTTTGCCGGGCGCGCTTCTCGTCGCGATCACGATGATCTGGGGCGTGCTGCACACACCGAAGGTGGCCGGCGGTGGCGAACGGAAACGTTTCGAGAAGCGTGAAGCACTCGCGTCGCTTTGGGAGGCGAAGTGGGAGCTGGCGCTGCCCGTGGTCGCGCTCGGCGCGCTCTTCGGCGGATTTGCGACTCCAGTCGAAGCTGCCGCGATCACGGCGCTGTATGCGTTTGTGATCGAGTGCTTCGTTTACCGGGACATCAGCTTGAGGAAGGACACGATCCGGATACTCACCGAGTGCGGCCTGCTCGTCGGCGGCGTGTTGCTCATCCTCGGCATCGCGACAGGGTTTACGCACTGGCTTGTGATGGAGGAAGTGCCCGGGAGGGTGGTGGACTGGGCGACGGCGAATCTGCAGTCGAAGTTGGTTTTCCTGCTCCTGCTCAATGTCCTGCTCCTGATCGTTGGCTGCCTGATGGATATCTTTTCGGCGACAGTGGTGGTCGTGCCGATCATCCTGCCGATCGCTCTGGCGTTCGGCGTGGACCCGGTTCACCTCGGGATCATCTTCCTCGCAAATCTCGAGCTCGGCTACATGACGCCGCCCGTGGGGATGAATCTCTTCCTCGCGTCGTATCGCTTCAACAAGCCGCTCACGGTAATTCTGCGCGCGGTCAGCGGCATCTTCTGGTGGCGACTCCTCGGCGTGCTCGCGATCACCTACATGCCGTGGATGTCGACATGGCTGCCGTCGCTGTGGAAGTAGAACTGCGACGCTTTTCCGCCGCCGGAGCTCGATGAACTACGTCCGCACATTCTCAACCCTCGGATGTCCGGAGTTGAACCTCGAAGAAGTGCTGGCGCTCGCCGCGAGCCACGGTCTGCCGGGCGCGGAGATCCGCGCGCTCGGCGGCACGATCGACCTACCCGCGCATTTCGAGGCTGCGTGTGGCACGCCAAACGCACTTGCAGAGCGCCTTTGCCTGCAACACGTGAAAGTCTTCGCGCTCGACACGTCGCTGAAGCTGGCCGGCTCCACAGCCACGGACCGCGAGGAGTTTCTTAAGTTTCTGCCCTGGGCTGAGGCCCTCGGCGTGGCGCGGTTGAGGGTATTCGATGGCGGTCACGACGCCGGTCCCGCGACGCACCGCGAAATGGCCGACACCGTGGCATGGTGGCGCGCGCTGAGGTCACGGCACGGCTGGCGCCCCGACATCATGGTCGAGACGCACGACGCGTTGTTCTCCGGGGAGGCAATCAACCGCTTTCTCTCGATCGCGCCCGGCACGGGGATCCTGTGGGACACGCACAACACCTGGCGCGCAAGCGGCGAGGATCCGCTCGTGACGTGGCGGGCGATCCGGCCGCATGTCGTGCACATGCACGTGAAGGACAGCGTGAGCATCCCGAGCGGGAAACATTCCTATACCTACAGTCTGCCCGGCGACGGTGAGTTTCCGATGGCTGCTCTGCGCGAGGTGATCCGCGAAGAGTTCGACGGACCGGTGAGTCTCGAGTGGGAACGGCTCTGGCACCCCGAACTAGCACCGCTCGAAGATGCGCTCGAGGCGGCGACGCGAAACGAGTGGTGGTGAAAAGTAGGGCGGGTCTTTGACCCGCCTAGGTCCCTACGGACGCAGGTCGGAGACCTGCGCTACAGTGAATCGATCAGCCCCTGCCTCTTCAGAAACTCGAGCATCAGTTTGCGCGACTTCTCCTTCCACTCCGGCACGTCGTCGCCGAAGTTGTGACCTCCACCGGGCACGAGGTGCAACTCGCACGTGTTGCCTGTTGCGACGAGCTTGTCTCGCAACGCAACTGCCTGCGACACGGGCACGAGCTTGTCGGAGTCGCCGTGGAAAGCCAGGACCGGCGGCATCCGCTCGTCGAGCTGGTGGATCGGCGACAAGGCGAGCGTGTGCTCGCCGAAGCGCTGCGGCGTATAGCCAGTGAGCGGTGTCGTGTCCGACACGGTGCTGTAGAGAATGAGCGCCGCAGGCTTGATGCGCGGCGACTCCGACTCGTCGGACCCGGGCGGAGCATGCGTGATCGCCGTCCAAAGCGCGACATGCCCGCCCGCGGAATTGCCGCCGATCGCGATGCGTGCCGGATCGAGCCCCAGTTCTTCCGCGTGGTCCTGCAGCCAGTGCAGTGCGGCGCGACAGTCGGCCACTGATGCAAGCGGAGAAGTGTCGTTGCGACCCTTCGTGCGATAGTCGGGCGCTATGCCGACCATGCCGAGCCGGGCGGCCATCCGAGCCCAGCCGATCGAATTCGCCGGAGTTCCGGTGGTCCAGCCGCCGCCGAAGAAGAACATGAGCGCGGCGCGGCGGTCGCCGGCTTTCCATTCGTCTGGCTTGACGACAAAGAGGCGCTGAGGCTCGGGCGAGCCGTCGCGATAGATGTGCGTCTCCGCGCCAGGAAACTCGGTGGGCGTGGCTTCGGGAGGACGCGTCGCTGCGGTCGCAGGCGAAGCGAGGGTGAGAAGGAGCAACAAGGAGGAGACGCGAACGAGCATCATCCCTTTCCTGCTTCCTCGTTGCTCACCGGCTTGAAGTCGGGCCGGCCGTAGCGCTGCGTCGGCGGCGTGCCGTAGGGGTTGTGTTTGAACTCATCGACGCCGCGGCAGAGGTAGATCTTGAAATTCGGGTTTACCGCCATGTCGTTCTTCACGTTGGTTCCCGAGTAGCGGATCGTGAGGCCGGCTCGCCGGCGGTCGGAGGGATTCGCCTGCGAACCGTGAATCGCGCGGTCGTCGTGCAGCGAGCACTCCCCGGCCTTCATTTGGAACTGCACGGCGTTGTCCGCGCTGAAGTCGCTTCCGTCCTCAAGCTCGAGTTTGAGCACCGAGCTGGTCTGCGTGGAGCGCCGGTGCTTGATCACGCCGCCCTTGTGCGAGCCGGGCAGGAGTTTCATGCCGCCGTTGCCTGCGTCGACGTCGTCGAACGCGAGCCAGACGGTGACGGAGTTGTGCGGTGCCATCGGCCAGTAGTAGGAATCCTGGTGCCAGCCGACGGTGGACATGCTGTAGGGATCCTTGATGAAGAAGTTGCTCGCCCAGCAGTAGAAGTTCGGTCCAAGGATTCCCTCGACGAGATCGAGTATCTTCGGGTTCATGCATATCTCGTAGAGATAAGTGCTCGTCTCGTGCCACTCGCGGATGTCCTTCGTCGTTTCGCCGGGCTCGAGGAGCGCGAGCAGGTTAGGCAACTCGGCGTTGATGCGGGCCATTTCCTCGCGCGTGTAGATCGCGGGCAGCTCCAGGAGGTAGCCGTTTTCGCGGTAAAACTGCTGCTGCTCTGCTGTGAGTCGGTGCATGGGGTTCATGTGGGGATGGGGTTCAGTTGAAGAAAGCGTCCTCGAGCATGAGCGAGAGGCAGTGGTAAACGGGCAGATGCAGCTCCTGCACGAGGTGCGTCTCGCGCGCGGGCACGCGGATCGCGATATCGGCGAGCTGAGCAAGGCGGCCACCGCCGCGGCCGGTGAGCGCGACGACCGTCATGCCACGGGCGCGCGCCGTCTGCGCGGCAAGGCAGACGTTGGGCGAGCGGCCCGAGGTGCTGAGTGCGACGAGCACGTCGCCACGGCGACCAAGCGCCGCGACGAGCTGCGCGAGCGTCAGCTCCGCGGACACGTCGTTCGCGAATGCGCTCGCGAACGCAGGAAAACTGGAAAGCGGAATCGCTGGCAACGCGCCCTGCAGCGCGCGTGCGATGCCGCGTGGCAGTCCCTTCCGCGCCTTTGCTGAAAGCGGGCGCTCGCGGCAGAATCCCTTCAGCAACTCGGCCGACCAGTGATCCGCGTCGGCCGCGCTGCCTCCGTTGCCGCACAGCAGCACCTTGCCACCGGAGCGGAAACACGCGCGCATCGCGGCGAACGCATCTGCGATGGAAGACGTGCACGGAGCGAGTTCGGGCAGGCGTCGGATCAATTCCTTGAGATGTGAGGAGGACATGTGATTCGAGATTTCACTCAGGCGTCTAGGAAGGCGTTGAGTGCGACTGCGACGGCGCCATGGCTGCCAATCGACTCGCCCAGTTCCGCAGGCACGATCTGGCACGCTTCGAGCGAATGGGGAAGCGCCTCGGACGCCAGTGCTTCGCGCATCGCGGACTCGAGCAGGTCGTGTGTCTTCGGAAAGTGGCCTCCGATCACGATCCGCTCTGGATTCAGCACGTCGATGAGAACCGCCAGTGCTTCGCCGAGACGGCGGCCCGCCTCGCTCATCACCTCAATCGCGAGCGCATCGCCGTTTCGCGCGGCGTCGGCGACGAACCGCGCGGTCGTCGTGCCGGCCGCGCCGATCCACTGCGGCGATTGCGACTGCCGGAGCGCCATCATCACCGCGAGCCGCGCAATTCCGCCGCCACTGCAAAATCCCTCGAACGATCCGGCCTTGCCGAAGCCAACCGGTCCATCGGGGGCGAGGCGGATGTGACCAACTTCGCCTGCGTCGCCGCGGGTCCCTTCGTAAAGTTTGCCGTTGAGAATCAATCCCGCGCCCATCCCGGTGCCCGATGTGAGGAACACCATGCTCTGGCAGCCTCGACCCGCGCCGAACCGCCACTCGGCGAGCGCGCACGCGTTGGCGTCGTTCATGAGCGTGGCCCGGCCGCCGAAGCGCTCTGTGATCAGTCGTGCGATCTCAACGCCGTGCCAGCTCGGGTCGAGGTTCGGCGGCGAGAGGATGATGCCGCGCGACGCGTCGAGTGGTCCACCGCATGAGACTCCGATAATCGGATTCTCCGGCATGATGCACTCTGCGGCGTCGGCCAGCGCGGCAAAGGTCGTGGCGAAATCACGCGTTTCGATCCTCACGATCTCCTCGACGGCGTTCTCGCGCACGCGGCACACGGCACACTTGGTGCCCCCGATGTCGAAGCCGACGATCCGGCTGCACTCCTCGCCTTCGAGCCCGGGCAGCACGCGCGCGGCTGGACGTGCGGTATCGCTCGTGGGCGGGGTGTGGTTCACGGCTTCAGCACTAGCACTCCGGCGGCGCGTCTCGATTGAAAACGAATGAAAATAGCCATCCGCGATCAACCAAGCACGATCTCGCCGGTTTCCGCGTCGAGGACGACTGTGCTGCGCGGTTTGAGCGTGATTTCGACCGCGCTGCCGGAGTGCAACCGGATCGTGCGGTCGCCGCCAGTAGCGGTGTGGATCATCAAGAGACCGTCGCCGAAAAGCGTAGCGTCGTTGTGGTCGTTGAGCACATGGCAGCCGGCGCGCCGGGCGAGCGCACGCAGCACATCGGGTGAGACCGGCGAAACGGCAAACGTCCACAGAGTCGCCGAATCGTCGGTGCGCATCGCAGCGCTCGGGCTGCCGTCCGCCCAACGGCCGAACACGTGCGACGCCGGCACCTCGTAAACCGGCACGTGCTTCGGCGGTTCAAGAATCTGTTTCTCGGTTGCGCCGTCGATCTCGAGGCGCGATGTCGGCGATAC
>DATKCJ010000245.1:0-5852 GCA_035513275.1 Opitutaceae bacterium | reverse complement strand
TCGACTGCATGCAGTTGTTCTCGAGGATCGAGAGCGGCGTCAGTCGACCCGCAGTGAGAAACCTCATCGCGTTCCACAACACGTAGGAGAGCACGCACGAAGTGATCGCCACGCCGAACGACCAGCCGATCTTCAGAGTCGTGTAGAGATTCGCCGACGCCATCAGCATTCCGAGGACCCCGCCCGTGATCACAGCGCGCCATGTGAGCTGGGGCACGCGGTCGCCCTGATAAACCGTGGCATACCATTCTGCCTCGGTGATGTTCGGATCAGGAAGGTCCGCACTCTCTGCGGCACGTCCGGTTTCATCAGGAGCGTTGCTCATGGGAGATAACGCCGCGAGTCGCGGCATCACGGAAGCTAGCAATCCCCGAAACGAAATCGAGTGGCAACGCTGCGCAAATTCTGAGGATTTCTACGCAGCAAGAATCCTCGGGGTGAGCCCCGAGGCATTTGAGGTAGGAGCCCGCCGTTTCGACAAGCTCAAGGCCCCGAGCCCGTCGAGGGGCTTGCGGGCGATTCCGAGATCGACACTCTGACGTCACAACCGAAACCAAACCATCGCCCGCATCCGCCTACGCCGCGCTACGGCGCGACAAGAGCGGGCTCCTACCTCAGACGCAAACAAGCTTCACTGAGAACCCAGACCATGACCACAACACCAAAGCTGACAGCGTCGGCGCCGGTCCTTCTCGTCAAGGATGTCGTCGCAGCCGCCAACCACTACCGCGATGCGATGGGATTCAGTTATGATCGCTTCTGGGGCGAGCCACCAGCCTTTGTCATGCTGAAGCGCGATGGACTGATCGTGATGTTGAATCAAGCGGACGACCCGAAGCACGTCGTCCCGAACTGGACGCTCTCCCACAACCTCTGGGACATCTACTTTTGGGTGAAGGGCGTCGACGCGCTCCACGACGAGTTTGTCCGCCGCGGTGCGAAGATCGATTACGGCCTGTGCAACAAGCCCTATGGCTGCCGCGAGTTCGGCACACAGGATCTCGACGGCCACGACATCGCGTTCGGCGAGTCGATCGAGTGAGGCTGCGACCCGTCCTCGGAGAGGCCGGGCTACCAGCAAGCGCAATCCGAAAGGTAGCCCGCGATCTCCGAGCGCGGGTAAGGATTTTGCCGCCAAATCCTTTCACGTGACTTCGCGTCCATTCGCGGTTGAATTCACTCGCTCCATCAAGCCACACCACCCATGCAGCCCGATTCCATTGCCCACGCTCTACAAGCCGCCGTCAGTCCGGTGATCCTGATCTCCGCCTACGGACTCCTTCTCCTGAGCATGACAAATAGGCTCGGTCGCGCGATCGACCGCGCGCGCAAGCTCGTTCGCGAGCCGACCTCCACGTCCCTCCTGCAAATCGAGATCATCATGCAGCGTGCGCGGTGGATCCGGTCGTCGATCCTGTTCACCGCGATCGCAATCACGGCAGCCGCGCTTCTCGTGCTCGTGTTGTTCCTTGCCGCGTTTCTTTCGCTCAACGTTTGGGTGATCGTCCCGGTGCTCTTCGTCGCAAGCCTCGTGTCGCTCGTGGTCTCACTCTGCTACTTCATCGTCGAACTCTTCCGCTCCCTCAGCGCCCTCGACGCCGAGGTGGATTCAGCGCGGAAGGCGCGGTGATTCCAACGGGTTCGTGGAGCGAACCTGCCAAGACCGGATGACCACATCTGACAGTTTCAGAAAACTGGCTACGAGCGCTCGTTGCACAAATGAAGACGTCGTTGCGCCCGCAGGCTGGACTCTGTTTTGATTCTTCCGACTTCTCGCCCCGTCAATGGCCGAAAGCGTTCCTCACTCCCTGCTGATCGACGCGAATCGCAAGGTTCTTGCCCACATCGCCATGCTCTCGGCGCACTCCGACATCGCCGGCATCCTGCGGCTCGCCGTGAGTGCCCTCGGCGACGTGAAGTTGTTCTGCCCTGATTGGAACTCCTACCGCTATGTCGTCGCCTACACCGACAGCATCATCTTCGGCGTCGCACTCGGAATGGACACCGTCGCATTCCGACTCGATCCGCGGATGAAGCAGCGCGCGCTCGCGACCGGAGGCGTGGCAATCCCGGAATGCGGCGACGAGTGGGTCGCCGTCGTGCACCGGCTCCACGACAGCGACTGGCCGGCCGTCGACGCGACATTCTGGGCGCGGAAAGCGTATGCGGCCGCGCGAGCGAGTCGCGATGAGCGACGGACCTGATTGGTAAACCGCTCATCTTCGCTAATGGGCGCTGATAATCCCGAAACACGAAGGTGCGTCCGGGTTTGCGCTTCAGCGATTAGCTGAAGCGTTGCCGACCTACCACATCAGGCTTTTGATCAGCGCAGATTAGCGTTCCACTCCTCTGCGCCTTCCACGATGAAACGTCTCAACATCTCCTCGGGCAGCCCCTTCGAACCGAAGATCGGATTCTCCCGCGCTGTGCGCGTCGGAGCGATTGTCGCAGTCTCCGGCACCGCGCCCATCGGCCCGGACGGCAAGACCGTGTGCGTCGGCGATGCAGCAGGCCAGACCCGACGCTGCCTCGAGGTGATCGCAGCGGCACTCGAAAAGGCGGGCGCATCGATGAGCGATGTCGTCCGAACCCGCACATTCCTCACCCGGATCGAGGACTGGGAGGCGGTCGGCATGGTCCACGGCGAGTTCTTTCGCGACATCCGGCCCGCAAGCACGGTCGTGCAGGTCTCTCGCTTCATCAACCCCGACTGGCTTGTCGAACTCGAGGCCGACGCTGTGATCTCGGAGCCGGACGCCGCAGAGCGGGACGCCGCGAGTGGAATCTGAACCCAGTCGCGGCTGTCTGCGCCAATCGTAGGCTCAGCTCGCAGACACCGAGCCCTCCTTCGCCGCTCACTTCCTTCGTGCGAACGTGGTTAGCCCGTCTTCGCACGTTGTGCTTCGACGCGGCAGCCTTCGCGCTCCGACCATCTCGCGTTCCAGATTCAGCTGCAGATATCTTGCTGGCTCGCCGAGCCGTAGCTCCATGGGAGTGAAGGCTGGCGCGCCATCCGAAGCTTCCACTTAGGCGCGCGAGCCCTCCTTCGCCAAGGCTTCGGAGGGCATCCTTCGCCACTCACTTCGTTCGTGCGAAGGCTGGTGGGACCGGCGGGAATCGAACCCACATCTGCGGCTTCGGAGGCCACCATTCTATCCGTTGAAATACGGTCCCTAGAACGAGAGGCGGAGTGTCAAAAGGCCCGCCGAGGGTGTCGAGTGAATTTCCAACGTAGGGCAGGTCTCTGACCTGCCGACGCGGGTCAAAGACCCGCGCTACCTCGGATGGCCCTCTCTGAGGCGAGGCTTGGCAGCACATTCGCCGTCCGGCAACGTGTCGACCGCTTCCATGATCGACCCGACGCTCCCGTTCATCGACCTGCACCGGCACCTCGAGGGATCGGTGCGGCTGGAGACGATGCTTGAACTTGCCGACACCCACGGGCTCAAGCTACCGGCAAACACAGTCGAGGCACTCCGGCCTCACGTTGAGATGCGAGGACTCACCGGCAACCTGATGGAGTTCATCCGGAAGATGGACTGGATGATCCACGTGCTCGCCGACACAGATGCCTGTCGCCGAGTCGCGCGCGAGGCAGTTGAGGATGCAGCCGCTGAAGGCATCGATTACCTCGAACTTCGTTTTAGTCCGGGTTTCATGGCCCGGCCTCACAGGCTCCGCATTCCGGAAGTCGTCGCTGCCGTGATCGACGGCTCACGCGCCGGCGAGCGTGACACCGGAGTGAAGACGAATCTCATCGGAATCATGAGCCGCACCTACGGCGTCGACGAATGCCGTCTTGAGCTCGAGGGACTCCTCACTCACCGCGAACACATCACCGCGCTCGATCTCGCCGGCGACGAGGCCAACTGGCCGGGCCATCTTTTCCACGAACATTTCCGGCTAGGTCGCGACGCGGGCTGGCATGTGACAGTCCACGCTGGCGAAGCCGCGGGCCAGGACGGCGTCCGCTATGCCATCGAGGAACTCGGCGCGACGCGCATAGGCCACGGCATTCGCGCCGCGGAGGACCCCACCCTGCTCGCTCTCATGCGCGACCGCGGCATCGGGCTCGAAGTGAACCTCACGAGCAACGTGCAGACACGGACAGTGCCGAGTCTCGCAACGCATCCGCTCGCGCTGTTCCTCAACGAGGGACTGCTTGCGACGATCAACACCGACGACCCGTGCGTGAGCGGCATCGACCTGCGCCATGAGTTTGAGGTCGCGGCGCCCGCCGCGGGAATCACGCCTGAGATGGCGCGGCAGGCGCAGCGCAATGCGCTGGAGATCGCGTTCGTCACACCAACGGAGCGCGCGGCGATTGCGAAGAGGCGGAAGTGAATCTGTTGTAGCCCGCTGCGTGAGCAGCGGGACTTCGACCGCACCCACGCTGTTCTTCCCTGCGCTCACGCGCAGGGCCACGCAAACAATGTAGCCCGCTCCGGAAGGAGCGGGACTCTCCATCGAGCGAGAGCGTATCCATCGTGCCTCAACTTCCCTACGCTTCCGCGCAGGGCTAAATAAACGAGGCACGCCCGCACATCCTTACTCAAGCTCCAATCCGCCTCCGTGACCTCGGTTTGGTCCTCTGTGATCTTTGTGACTCAAATCCGAGTACGTAACTCAGATGTGTATCGCCTGCCCGTGCACCGCGGCGCTCGCTTCGCCGACGGCTTCGCTGAGCGTCGGGTGCGCGTGGATCGTTTGATGGATCTCCTCGGCGGTCGCCTCGAGCGTGATCGCGAGTCCGTATTCCGCGATGAGCTCGGTCGCTTCGGCGCCGACGATGTGCGCCCCGAGAATTTCACCGGTCTTCGCGTCGGTGATCATCTTCACGAAGCCTTCGGAGTCGTTTGACGCGACGGCCTTTCCCGACGCGGCGAACGGAAACTTGCCGATCTTGATTTCGAGCTTCTTTTCGCGTGCGGCCTTCTCTGTGAGCCCGATGCTCGCAACCTGCGGCTGGCAATAAGTGCATCCCGGAAAACTCTTCACGCGGTGCGGCTTTGCAGCGCCGAAGATTCCGTTGACTGCATTGACCGCCTCGTAGGTCGCCACGTGCGCGAGCCACGGCGGCCCGATGAGGTCGCCCGCGGCGTAGATGCCCTTCACGTTCGTCTGGTAGTCATCGCCCACTTTCACGAACCCGCGGTCCATCTCGACCTTCACGGTCGCGGCGAGCATGCCCTCGGTGTAGGCGGCCACGCCGACCGCGAGCAGGAGCGACTCGGCCTCGATTTCCTTCGTGCCCTCGGCGGACACGAGCTTCAGCTTCACGGAACTCTCGCCGACGCGGATGTCCTCGCTCTTCGTGCCGGTGTGGATCGCTATGCCCTGTTTCTCGAAGCTGCGGTGCACGACTTTCGCGACCTCCTCGTCCTCGACCGGGAGGATCTGCGGCAGCATCTCGACGAGCGTGACCTTCGTGCCGAACGCGTTGAAGAAATAGGCGAACTCGACGCCGATCGCGCCGGCGCCGACGATCACGATCGACTCGGGCGCTTTCTCAATCGCGAGCGCCTCCCGCGAGGTGAGCACGCGCTTGCCGTCGACCTCGAGCCCGGGCAACCGCTTTGCGCGGCAGCCGGTCGCGAGAAGGATGTTCGACGTCTGGAGCAGCTTGCCCTTCGCTGGCCCGTCCGTGATCTCGACGACTCCAGGCGCAGCGACGCGGCCGCGGCCGACGAAGTAGTCGACCTTGTTCTTCTTGAAGAGGAATTCGACGCCCTTGGCCATCTGGTCTGAAACCTTGCGCGAGCGACCCATGATCTTCGCGAAATCGAAGCCCACCTCGCCCACGGTGAGGCCGTAGTCCGCGGCCTTCTTCATCGTCCGGTAAAGTTCGGCGC
>DATKCJ010000244.1:0-6501 GCA_035513275.1 Opitutaceae bacterium | reverse complement strand
CGGCGGCGAACTCGCCGGCAAGCTCACAATAGGGAAGCTCAACGTCGACAACGCGGGCGACATCGCCGGTCGCTACAACATCCGCGCGATTCCCACGATGATCCTCTTCAAGGGCGGCCAGGCCGTGGAGACAATCGTCGGCCTCGTCGACAAGGCCGGGCTCAAGGCGAAACTCGCCGGGAAGATCTAAGCTTCGGCTCGAAAACTAACAAAACACGGCCAGTCCCCGTCGGGTTGACCCCTCATCGTCGCCATGTCAGTCGCGGCACAGAATGAGAACTGGACGAGCAACGGGCTTAACTTAGTGCCATTCAAGCCTGACCCCGTTCGGTTTCGTGCCGTTCGGTTTCGACGCCGCTCAATCCGGCCCGATTTACGACACCAACGTCGCCAGACACAGTTAATCGACATAATATTTTGCCTTTGTTCTTAGAACTCGGGCATGCTCGTCCCAAAGAATAATCCGGAACCAGTAGTTCCCATTCTTCCCTGGCTTGGTATAGCGCCAAATGGCCGCGTATTCCTTGCTTTTATAGGTTTCCTTTCTCAAAGGCTCTCCCAAAACGGCCAGCACTTCGGCCTCGGTAGCCCCAGTGCGAATCTTCTTGAACGCGCTCTCGCTGTAATTTTCGGCAAACACCGTAAAGTCATCCCCCAAGAATAGCACATAAAACGCCACATCGGTAAAACTGCGTGTATACGGTTGCAGTATGCGAACGCCTAACACGCTGGCCGCGAGGACACATATAATTCCGAAAATAAACGTGCGGATCTTCATGGAGCTCTCACCCTCTTCGATCATGGACAAAGTTATTTGCGCGTCGGAACAGGGGTTAATGGCTGATCAAACTCATCTTCAAGGCCAGAGAAACAGGGCCATGTGTCGACTCATGACTGAATCCCCCGGGACTCGGGTTTGATGTTCATCTTCGCCGGACGGAAACGCTGCAAAGCCTGCCTCATGCTCGCAATCTGGCCCGTCGCCATCCGGTGCGCAAGCGACTCGTTGGCGCGGACACGAAAGAAAAAGGGCGGCTCACTCGGAGCCGCCCTTCTCTTTTCCCCTAAGTTCGAGCGCTTCCCACGGCGCTAGAACGACCACGTCCCTTGCACACTGAACACGTCGGCAGACATATCCCCGGCTCCGAGCAGCGTATGCCCAAAGTCGTCTGTTATGCTGATCGGCGCATCAGAAAATGAAACGCGTGCGTAGCCCGCGTCGAAAGTGAAGCCAGCGGACGCCTTCCAGCTCAGACCGGCGGTGATCCAGCGGCGGTTCGAATCCGGAATGCGAGGCGAGCGCAGCGCGGCGTTGGTCACCGGCGACTGATTGTAGACGTAGCCGGCGCGCAGCGTCACGGCGTCGGTCGCCCGATAGTGCAGTCCCGCTGAGTAAATCGCGGCGTCGCGCCAGTTCTGCACGAGGCTCGAGTCCTGGGTGGCCGGGTTTGAAAAATCGATGTCGATCGAGCGGAGCGAGCCGAAGCCGAAGAGCGAATAGTCCGCGGTGAGCATCCAGCGATCGTTGAACCTGTGCATCGCATGCACCGACCAGATGTCGGGCACTGCAAGGCCCGCGCTCGCTGCCTGGTTCGGAAACGCGGCCGCAAACGGCGCGGGCACGCTCGTAAAGGTGGCATCGCCGTCGATCTCGTGCGTCATGCCGGAGCGGTAGCTCACACCGAAGCGAATGCCAGGCGACGGTTCCCAAAGCAGCGCGGCGTTCCAGCCGTAGTCGACCGAGTCGCCCTTGATGAACACCTCGGCGTCGGCGCCACCGGGAAGAAATCCCGGGATGCCCATCGAGAAGCCGACGAGGCCAAAGTCGATCGCGTTGCCGATCTCGGCCTTCACTTGCTGGATGTTGAAGCCTGCGCCGAACGAAAGCGTGTCGCTGAGCCTCCAGCCGAATGAAGGATTCAAGTTCGCCGACTCGAGGCGCGTCTTGAGCGCGTGGTAGCGGCCGACCCACCCGTCGTCGTATTCCGTCTGCAGGCCCCACGGGGCCGAGAGCCCGAGGCCGAATGTGAAGGTGCTGTTGATCGGATGCGCGTAGTAAAGGCTCGGGATGACCTCGGTGGAGCCGGCGTTGCCGCCGTTGCCGCCGCCGATCGGGAAAACGCCCGCTGTGTTCGAGCCCGCATCGGTGAAGGTCGCGTCTAGCTTGATGAGGTGCGCGACGACGATCAGTTCCGGCTTCTCGAGGCGCGTGAGGCCGGCCGGGTTGAAATAGGTGGTCGACGCGTCCGCGGCGACTGCGGCCGAGCTGTAGCCAACGCCAAGTCCGACGGCGTTGTGTTCAGTGAGCGCGAAGGCACCGGCGGTTGATTCGCTCGGAGTCGAGAGCGCGGCGATCAGCGCGATGAGAGGGGCGCTGACAAAGCGTCCGCTAATGCGGACAAAGTGCGGCTGGGTTTTGTGCATGGCTGGCGGGTTCGAATGCGCACACTGCTCCGCGCAGACCGCCCGTCAATGCAGCACAGGCTGCGACGCCCCTTTTGA
This sequence comes from Opitutaceae bacterium, assembly GCA_035513275.1. Taxonomy (GTDB): domain Bacteria; phylum Verrucomicrobiota; class Verrucomicrobiia; order Opitutales; family Opitutaceae; genus DATKCJ01. The sequence goes on along the minus strand of DATKCJ010000244.1, from coordinate 3,999 downwards.
GATGCGGTTTACCAAAATCCGTAAACCCTTGGTCAAGACAGTGGTTTGGGAGGGCTCTTTCGTTCTTCCTGCCGAGTCGTTGGTCCAGGTTTCGCGTCCGCCAAAGCCTTGGCGACGGTGGAATCCCCGGCGGATTCGAACTGCCGGCTGTCTTAAGGTGGAGCGGCTTGTCCCAAACGCGCCCTACTCGCGCGCAAGCGCCTGGGCGTCTTGGGGACAAGCCCCTCGACGGGCTCGGGGCCTTGAGCGGAGTCGAAACGGCCGCCGCACCTCAAAGCCGTCGCCCATGGCGGCAAACTCCACTTTCCACTCTCCCCCTCCAGTTTCGCTCGCGCCCGCAAGGGCGCGGGCGCGCTACACCGCGTTCGTCACCGCCGGATAGCTGCCGAGCCACTTCACGACAGGGCAAAACTTCCTGAGCTCCGTGAGCGCCTCTTTCATCGATGCGTCGTCGAAGTGTCCGGTGACATCGACGAAGAAGTAGTAATCCCACGGGCGCTTCTTGCTCGGGCGCGACTCGATCTTTGTGAGATTGATGCCACGCTCCGCCATCGGCTTGAGCATTCCGAGGAGCGAGCCTGACTTCGACGACGCATCCTCGCCGAGCGAGATGAGCAGGCTCGTGATGTCCTTTCCTCCGCCGACCGGGCCTGCGGGCGTCCGGCCAAGCACGAAGAAGCGGGTCATGTTCTCGCCCTTGCCTTGGAGATTTCGCTCGATCACCGGCACACCGTTCAACTCCGCCGCGAGTTCGCTCGCGATCGCCGCGGCGCCGGGCGTGTCCTTAGCTATCTTCACTGCGTGCGAGGTGCTCGCGGCCGCGATGAGCTCGACCTGCGGCAGGTGGCGACGCAGCCACTGGCGGCATTGGGCAAGCGCGATGTCCTTCGAATAGACCTTCGTGATCCTCTCGATTGGCTCGTTCGAGATGAGCGCATGCGAGATCTCGAGATGGATCTGCGCCACGATCTTCACGCTGCATTCCACGAATCCGTCGAGCGTCTCGGGCACGGAGCCTTCGGACGAATTCTCGATGGGGATCACGGCGTAGTCCGTCTCGCCACGCTCCATGGCGGTGAAGATGTCAGAGATCGTCGGCATCGCGTGATAGTCCACGCTTGCACCAAATTTTTTCAGCGCCGCCTGGTGCGTGTTCGTCGCCTCGGGGCCGAGGTATGCGATGAGCAGCGGCTTTTCGAGCGCGAGCGCGGCCGACATCACTTCGCGGTAGATCGCGCGCAGCGCCTCGTCCTTGATCGGGCCCTTGTTTAGCGCGCAGACCTTTCGCATCACGGCGTCCTCGCGCTCGGGCACGTAGATTTCGCCGCCCTTGCTGCGCTTGAGTTTTCCAATCTCGGCGGCGAGCGCGAGGCGCTCATTGACGAGCTTCACGAGCTCCGTGTCGTGACGGTCGATCTCCTTGCGGATGGCGTCGATGTCCATGGCGCGAGTCACTCCTGCGCAGCCCGCGTCTCGCGCTGGTCCGCACCCACGGTCACCGAGTCGTCCGTGCCCGGATGCAGCGGCAGCATGTCGCTGTCGAGGCCAAGGTCGCGGCCGGAGACGTGGCGCGGGTTCATCGACTGCTCGAGCCAGTCGCTTATCTGGCGATTCGAGAGCACGTCGGATGCGGGGATCTCATCGATCGACTTGATTCCAACAAATTCGAGGAAGTCGTCCGTCGTGCCGTATTGGATTGGGCGACCCGGCAGATCGGCGCGACCCATCACCTGGACGAGTCCGCGCTCGAGAAGCTTGTTCAAGCCCGCCTCCGCAGACACACCACGAATCGTTTCGATTTCCGCGCGCGTAGTCGGTTGACGATAGGCAATGACCGCGAGCGTCTCCATCGCGGCCTGGCTCAACCGGATCGGAGGTGGCTCGTCGCGGAGGACTCGCACCCAGCGCGCGGTCTTCGGATTCGTCACGAGCCGGTAACCGTGCGCTCCTTCAATTAGGAAGTAGACCTCGTCGCGCTCCTTCAACTCGACGGCGATCGCATCCATCGCCTCGTGAATCTGCGTGGTCGTTATGAGGGACGGCACGTCGACATAGAGTTCGTCGCTCTCCTCGAACGCAGCATCAGCGTCCGCCAACTCGGCTGGATCGACGGCAGCCGGCGCCACGTCCGTGCCTGCCGTGGCCGGTGTCGGCGCGGCGGCCTGCGTCGTGCGTTGGTCGTGAAATCGTGCCATGACGGCCTGGATGTCCTTCACCGTCAGCGGGCCGCTGGAGGCGAAGAGCAGGGACTTGAGGACTTTTTGCAGATTGAAAGCCATGTGTTCGGGAGGTCTCTCTTTTGGGCAACAGGAGCTTGCGGGCAATGGTTTTGTTTGGAGCATCGTCAGACGTGCCGCGGTCAGCCGCCGCCGCTCATGAAACACCAATGACCTGGTCCAGATTCAAGAGTCTCACCCTTCACGACGCCGGTCTCGGCCTATCGGTCGATCTGAGTCGGATGAACTTCGACGACGCTGCACTTGACGCGCTCGCGCCGAAGTTTGCCAAGGCCTTTGCCGACATGACCGCCCTCGAAGGCGGCGCAATAGCGAATCCCGACGAGGGCCGGATGGTCGGCCACTACTGGCTGCGCGCGCCCAAGCTCGCGCCCGATGCCACTATCACCGCAGAGATCGAGTCGACGCTTGCCGCGCTGAAGGACTTTGCGGCGAAGGTCCACTCGGGCGAGGTCGCTGGGCCGGAAGCCCGATTTGAGAACGTGCTCGTGATCGGCATCGGCGGATCGGCGCTCGGGCCGCAGTTTGTGGCTCAGGCGCTCGGCGAGCCACGCGCCGACCGTATGCGGCCGTTCTTCTTCGACAACACCGATCCGGACGGGATGGACCAGACACTCGGGGCGATCGGCGACGGGCTCGCGCGGACGCTCACTATCGTCATCTCGAAGTCAGGCGGCACAGCCGAGACGCGCAACGGCATGCTCGAGGCGGCGGCGGCGTTCAAGGCCGCCGGTCTGAGCCCCGCGAAACACTTTGTCGCAGTCACCGGTCTTGGCTCAAAACTCGACAAGGTCGCGAAGGCCGAGGGCTGGCTCGCGCGTTTTCCGATGTGGGACTGGGTCGGCGGCCGCACGAGCGAACTCGCCGCGGTCGGTCTCTTGCCGGCGGCGCTCCAAGGCATCGATGTCGATGGTATGCTCACTGGTGCCGCAGCGATGGACGTGCTCACGCGCCGGTCGAGTCTGCGCGAAAATCCTGCCGCGCTGCTCGCCGCGGCATGGTATCTCGGCACGGACGGACGCGGTGCGAAGGACATGGTCGTCCTTCCCTACAAGGACCGGCTGCTCCTTTTCTCGCGCTACCTGCAGCAGCTCGTGATGGAGTCGCTCGGCAAGGAACTCGATCTCGCCGGCAACGTCGTGAACCAAGGAATTGCCGTCTACGGCAACAAGGGCTCGACCGACCAGCACGCCTACGTGCAACAGCTTCGCGAGGGAGTGAACAATTTCTTCGTGACCTTCATCGAAGTGCTGCGCGACCGGCAGGGACCTGCAGTCATCGTCGAGGAGCCCGGCGTCACGAGCGGCGATTTCCTCCAAGGTTTCCTGCTCGGCACGCGCGATGCGCTCTCCGAGAAATCGCGTGAATCGATCACGATCACGGTGCCCGAAGTGTCGGCATCCGTGGTCGGCCAGCTCATAGCTCTATACGAGCGCGCGGTCGGCCTCTACGCATCGCTCGTCAACATCAACGCCTACCACCAGCCCGGCGTCGAAGCCGGCAAGAAAGCGGCCGGCGGCGTGCTCGAGTTGAAGAAGTGGATCGTCGCGGCGATGAGCGCCTCCGTCGGCAAGTCATTCAACGCCGAGGCGCTCGCCGCGCAACTCGGCGTCGACCCCGAGCCTGTCTTCAAGATCCTCGCACACCTCGCCGCAAACCCGGGGACGGGCGTCTCGAAGAAGTCCGCCGGCGCGTGGCACGAGGCGGAGTTTTCGTCTTCGCGCTCGAAGTGATTGGCGCGGCGGCGCCAGGTAGCCCGACC
>DATKCJ010000243.1:0-4621 GCA_035513275.1 Opitutaceae bacterium | reverse complement strand
GACCCGATCAACCACAGGAGACTCATCAATTCCGGCCTTTCCGACGCGATGCGGGCGGGGGTTCCGGTCGTGACGTAACTGCCGATGGCGCGGCCATGACCACGCTTTCGGCGAGCACGATCACTTTCGCCAGGATCGCGGTCACGTGCGGGAGGAGCTCGGGTGGGACAACTGCCAGGCGATCGACGAGCGGTTTCACATGCCCCATTGCTCCGACATCATTCGGCAGGAGGTTGCCGGGCTTCTCTCCCAGCGCTTCCGCGATGGTGACGAAATCCTTGACATACAGGCCACGCTGCTCGGCCTCGAGCCTCGCAAGGTGTGCGGGCGAAATCGCCACGGCTTTGGCTACCTCAGCCTGGCTCCGACCCTTCGACTCGCGGAGATGCCTGAGGATGCGGCCATACATGACCTCAATGACCTGCACGTTTGTGGCCAAAATAGGCAATATTCAACCCATTTATTGCCAACAAGGCAAGCGGTCATCTAACTAATAACTGCTCTCCTCGCAGCGTGACCTCTACTGCGACCAGTTTTCTACGGTCAACCCGGACACACTTCGAAACTCGCGCTTGTTGTTCGTCACGAGCGTCAGCGTTCGTGCGACGGCGTGTGCTGCGATGAACGTGTCGAGAGGGCCAATCGGGTTGCCAGTGCGTTCGAGCCTGGCGCGTACGGCTGCATACGTGATCGCGTCCTCGGAGGTGAACTCGAGGACCGTCAGCGGGCGAAGGAAGTTCTCGACCAGACGGGAGCGTCTTCGCGGGCGACGAGCTCTTTGCGGCACCGGTACGAAGTTCAGCTTCCGTCACGACGCTCAGAAAGACGTGTCGGTGTCGAGAAGCTACTTCACGCGACTTCAGAGCTGCTCGAGAATCACAGCGTTGCCTTCGCGGTGAACCACGACGGTGTCGGTGTCGAAGCGGAACTGCTTCGGCAGCCGGACTGCCCGCGAGACACCACCTCAATTCTGGATAGGCGTTGGCCGGCACCATATCGGTACGACACCCCAGCAACAGCGGCCCGGCTCGAGTTCTTTTGAATGCGTCAAGTTAGCCGCACGTTCAACTCGACCGAGTTCGCGGTTGCCGCGAGATTGAGGTCGCGGCCGACGCGGAGACCTGATCGCAACTGCGACCACTCGCGGTCAGGGAGAGTGAAGAAGAAGCCGTCCTCGATCAGTGTCACGTGCCGCTCCGGATCCTTCACGAGTGTCAGGAAGGCCGCTGCCGTCGACCCTGCGAATGGTTTCGTTGCATCGTGAGGCACAGATGGATCGGCAGTGATCGCCACCGGCGTCTGCTCGCCGGGTGAAAAAACGAACGCTGCGGCCGATCCGACACCCATGTGTGTCGATGCGATCGCCACCATGTCCTGCGACATCATCGCCGTGGCAACTTCGCGTGCGACTGCTTTCGGCATCGTGATGACAATGCGATCGGCGATTGACTCCACTCGCACGCCTGGAAGAGCGACTGGCGGAGGGTACGCCGTGCCCATTCTGGTGCTCTCGAGATCTTCGCGGGTGATCACCGGCAAGCGCTGAAGGTCGAGCCAGGGAGGAAAAGGAAAGCAACGCGTCGCCGCCCCGATCCGCGCCAGCACTCGAGCGGGGCCCGCGCGCTTTGCCATCTCAACTTCGGCGCCGCGGATGGGAACCGCGAAAAGAACGTCTCCTTCCTCGAGTCCGGCTTCGCGCAGGATCGTCTCGATGGAGTGCACCGGGGCGTAAAGGAGCCCATCGAATGGTGCCTGCCCGGGCCGCATCACCGTGAATCCACCGGCTTCGATCAACTGTCCCTGCGAGGCCAGTAGCCAGACGGTCCGCAGGAACGCGAGCGTCAACGCCGCCATCTGCTCCCCTGCGGTCTTGACGACGAGCGCGACTTCCTTCTGCCCGAATCGCTTCAAGCCGCGGGTCATGAACAACCGCGTGTCAGTGTCGTAGAGGCGTGCCGTCTCGAGGATGTATTCGGCGTCGCCTTCGAGCGGATATGTCTTCATCTATTGAAGCGCCTGACTGCGGCGCTGACGAAATCGCCCTACAATACGAGCCGCGGCGTGATCTGTGTTGGCACGTTGTCAGAGACGGACAACGACAGCAGTTGAGTACTGCGATCCACGCTGATTCGTGGAGTCATGGTGATCGCGATCTCGTCAACAACGGGCACCGAAGCGCCTTTCGGTGCTTCATTACTCGGTGGCTCGCGACCGAAAATTCGTCGCAGGAAGTCGCGCAAGGAACGAGTGTAGGCCGGTCTCGTTCCCGCGCGAGAATTATTCTTGCCCACGGCTCGTGAGGTCCGGCCCGCACTCTCCGCGAGAACATTCCGCTGTTACCGTCAATCCCAGTCCGCCAAAAATCGACTCCGCCAGGTCGCCGTACCGAGCGCGATCTCTTCTGCCGAACTACTTCATGCCGCGCGCCATGAACACCCGTATCCGTGTCGTGCAAGCGTGCGGTCTCGAGATGTATTCGGCGCCGTCTTTGAGTGCGTGAATCTTCAATGACTACTGAAGCGCCGCAATGATCTTCTCGGGCGTGCCGTGCAGATCGCAGAGCTGCCGGAACTCGCGGCGGTCGAGGATGCGCGACACGTATGCCTCTTCCATCACCGGCGTCGCCAGAAGAAACCTCGCCGGTTCAAAGACAATCTTCGCGTTCGAGGGATCCAGGAGCGTGACGAGCGGCGGACGGCGGAAGGAGGCGGTCATCCATCCGATATTCCAGCCCATGAAAAGCCAGGCCTTGATTTTCCCCCTAAGGATGTCGAAGAAGACGGGGACCATCGCACGTGCGTCCTGAGCGACATCGATGTCGTCCTTCAATGTGCTCGCCCACGTGGTGAATGTCGAGACGTCGCCGTCGTTGCGCATCCCCAGATCCTGTTCTGCCGCCATCGCCGCCTCGCCGAAGAGTCGCTCCATCCAAGCGAGTTCCTCGCCCAGAGGCAGCGCGGCCATCCCATCTTCGCGGATCCGTCTCTTCGCGGCCAGCACGTGAGCACCGAAGGCTTCGTCGAGCACACTGCGCACGAAGCGATACGCTTCAGCGCGTCGCGTGTAGTGCGTCACGAGCGGTTCGACGCGAAGCTTGGGCCTCACGATAATCTTCACGACCGCCTGTTCGCGTCCTCCCGCAGCGCCGAACTTGTCAATCTCCAGTTGCTTGATGTGCGTTTCACGCGTGAGTGTATGCGCGCCTTTGAACATCTCGACGAGGTGACGCGCGTAACTGTCGTCGAGATGAAGTCTCGCGCTCTCCGCGCCCCGATCCGGCGCAACGAGCGTCTCCAGCGACCACGTCTGCCAGTCGTACCAGCCTGACGAGTCGGTGGGCTTCAGCGAGACGGTGCCGGCGCGGATGCATGCGATCAGCTCGTTCATCAGATCAAAACCCGGCGGAATCGGCTTGTCGCCGTACAGCTTCTTGCCTAGCTCCGTCTCATGCGCCACTGATGGCGGTAGCAGCGCAAGCTTCGCCGGAAACGCGGGTGGCTCGTAGAACGCTCCCTCATCCAGTGCACGGAGCCACGGCCGGAGATCGAAATCCGATAACGGATTGGTAAGTCGTTCAGCAAGCTGCAGCGCTGAATCGTATGTCGCGCGTAGCTCCGGCTGCGCGTGGATGACGTGTGCGACACGCGCGAGGTCTCGGTGCTCCACAACGTTTGCCTGCAGCAGTCTGTCCTGCTGGAAGATACCACGCAGCTCTTCGCTCCAGGTGTAGAAACCGATCGGCTTGCTGCTCTGCTCATCAGCGAGGAATGCTCGCGCGATCGGTTCGGCGCGCGATCGGAGCGGCTCGTGGACGTCCTCACCCGCCACCATTTGGGCAGCACCCAGGAGTGCCGTCGTCTCTCCTTCAACGTCGAGCGATGTGATGAGCTTCTGGACGAGATCGCGTTTTCCGCGGTGTGCCATGAGCTCGACGGTGGCGTAAAGTCCGTCGTCGAACTGCTTCGCTTTCATCGCCAGCACTGCGGCGCTCACGAAATCGCCCCACGGCACGAGCTCCGAAGTGATCTGCGTCGGCACGTCGTCAGGGACGGACAACCACAGCAGTTGAGGGCTGAGATCGACGCGGATCCGTGGCGTCCTGTCGATCTCCCTCGCGTCGACTACCGGCAGCGAATCTCTTTCTTTCTCCGTTTTCGTTGTTTCGCCACCGAAGACTCGTCGCAGGAAGTCGCGCAAGGCATGAGTCTATCCTCTATCGTAGATGCGCGCGCTGGCGCGTCGCAGATGGCTGGGAGTACTGGCGGAGTAATGAACCGGTGTGATCGGCATCAGCCGTCCTCTGTCCAAAACTTGCATACACGCCGAAGCCACGTGGCGATGCGGGATGACGTCCGCGCGGCTATTGCGCAACGCGTTCGGCGCGGAGAACGTGGCGGCTCGACGCTGATCGAGTACAAGGGAGCACACGAACATGAAGCCGAAGAACACGATATGTCTCTGGTTCGACAAAGACGCGGTCGAGGCGGCGCGCTTCTACGCCGCCACCTTTCCGGATAGCGAAGTGACCGCCATTCACGAGGCGCCCGGTGACTACCCCGGCGGTAAGGAGGGCGATGTATTGACGGTCGAGTTCACCGTTCTGGGCATTTCCTGCCTCGGT
>DATKCJ010000242.1:0-3744 GCA_035513275.1 Opitutaceae bacterium | reverse complement strand
GAGAACGGTCCGCAATTCATCGAGGTCCGCACGAGCATTGATGGCTTTGTAGCCGTCATCGCGCGCATCGCGACGGTGCAGGGCGCATTCTCGTATGTGATCGACCACTCCCTTCCGGAGAGCACGGAACCCGTCACATTCAGGATTGCCGCGGTCGAACCTGTGGAGGTCGAACCCGAAGAAGACGGCGGTGACGAGGAGCCGGATCCCGGAATCATCTTCACGGAGGTATCCGCAACCGGAATCCTCTCGCCGATCTCGCCGACCCCCCGGCTCGCCGATCACCTCGCGTCGCGCGGCGCATCGCCGGTCGCGATCTCGAAAGTGCCGCAGGACAAGTATCTGCCGGTCACCCCCGGCGAGCACGGCAAGGCCCTCGGCAAGGAGAAGAAGATTATCGAGACGATCGATCTCTCGATTTCCGAGGCGCCTCCGATCGATCCACCACCTGCACCGCCAGCGCTTCCAAAGGGCAAGCCAAAGAAGTAGCGGCGCGCCACGGCGGGTTTGGTATCCCCACCAGCAACGGCGGAGCACACATACAATCATCGAAATCAAACAGGCGCTTTAGGAATTCATCGGATCCTTGGATCCGATGAATTCCTTACGGGCTCTGAATCCCGCCGCTGTGGCAGTCGGCGCAGAGCAGGCCGAGCGTGTCGCCCTCGGGGTGGATAAATTCGACGCCTTCGGGGGCGAGCATCGAGAGCTGCTCGCCGCGACCTTGCGCGAGGATGGTGTGGCACGAGTTGCAGTCGTTCTGCGTGATCGTGAGCGTCTGCTTGCCGAAGAGGAGCTCGTCGTTGTGACAGCGGAAGCAGCCGTTCCAATCCTTGTGGCCGACGTTGTTCGGGTAGGCGCGCCAGTTGACAAGCATCTCCGGGAAGAAATTCCCCTTGTAGAGTGACTGCACCTCGGCGGTTGTCTTGCGCACATCGGGGTGACCCTCGTAGGTCGTCCGCAGGTGCCTGTCGATGCCTTCCATCGCCTCGTCTGTCGTCTTGTATTCGGCTGAGAGCGCTTCGACCGCCACGCGCTTGATCGCCGGCAATTCCGGACTGATCCGACCGAGGCGGAGGGAGTTTTCGACGAGATCGTTCGGGGCCTGGAAATTGTGCGCCGGGCGCGTGTGGCAGTCTACGCAGTCCATCACACGCACGCTCTTCGCGTCGGGGGTTTCCGAAAAGTCGCCCTTGCGGTAGACGCGCACGGTGCCGTCTTGGAGCGTGACCTTCACCCAGGCGATGTCCTGTCGCTTGTCGTCCGTCGCGAAGTACTCGACCTTGTTGTCCTTGCTCATGTGCCAGTGGATTCCCTCGACGGGCCCCTGGTCGAAACCTCCGCCGCCGACTTTCAGCAGGAGGCGGATCGAGTAGGGCGTGTTGTCGTCGTCGGATAGCACATGGTCGTAGCGCCGCTCGAGGTTTCCGGTGAAGCGCTCGGGCCAGTGGCACTGTTCGCACGTGTCCTGCGCCGGGCGGAGATTGTGGATCGGAGTGGGGATCGGCCTGTTGAACTTGTCGAACGCGAGCGAGTAGAGCTGCCGCGCGCCGTTGAGCTTGGCCATGACATAGAACTCCGGCCCGCCACCCACGTGGCACGCCACGCAGGCGACCCGCGCATGCTCACCGCGCTTGTAGGCCTCGAACTCGGGCGACATCACGCTGTGGCACAGCGTGCCGCAGAACTCCACAGACTCCGAATAATGGTAGGTCTGGTAGCTGCCGAACGCCGACATCAGCATGAACACAAAGCCGCCAGCGATGAAGAGGCCGAGATTGCGACGGTCGCGCGGGCGGGAGAGGTCGATCGTCAGAAGCGGAAACGCACCATCCGCCGCCATCTTGGCGACTCGCCTGCGGTTGAGATACCAGCCGATGAAGACGAGGATCAGGCCGATGATCAGGAACATCGGCGCGACGATCCATGTGAGAATGCCGAGGTATTGATTGCCGCTGTCCGACATGAGCGACATCGCCCAAAGGAACATGAACGAGAAGATGCTTCCCGCCGCGACAATGAACCCCGCGAGGCTGATCCAGTTCTTGAAGTTCAGTGCCCGCTTGAATGGCGCATTCGGAGATGGGTTCATGGGGATATCGGGGAATCGTGGGGTTGATTGAATGCTAACGGGCAACCGTGACGACCGCAAACCGTGCGTTGGCAGGAAATGCGCAGTTCTTGGCAGCTTCGGCTCAGCGCTCCGACCCGCCTGGCCGCACACGCACGCCGTCCCTCACCTGATCTCCGGGGAAATTGACCACCGTGTCGCCCTCGGCGAGCCCCGAGGTAATCGCGGTCTCGCGGCCTCCGCCCGGCAGCACACCAACCTCGATCTCGTGCGCGCGCCCGCCGCGAACGGCATAGGCGCGCCACACGCCGTCGCGTTGGAAGAGGGCGCCGCTCGGCACCTTCAATACAGAGGCGTTCTCGCGCGTCACGATCCGCGCCTCGACGCGGAAGCCATCGCCGAGCGTGGGCCTCTCCTCGAGCGGCGTCGTGAGATCCGCGATCACGTTCACGCGCTGCTCCTCCACGCCGAGTGCCGAGAACTTCGTGAATGCCGAGGGTTCGACCCAGCGCACGCGCGCCTCGAGCGGCTCGTCGCCGCCCCATTGATCCAGCCACGCGCGAGCACCCGGCTTGATGCGCACGCCGTCTCGCGAGAGCACTTCGACGAGCACTTCGAGATCTGTCGGGTCGCCGACCTCAAGTATCGGAAACCCCGCAGGCACGACGCGTGAGCTTTCCTGCATCACGCGCAACACGCGGCCATCGACCGGCGAGAGGAGCGGCAACCCTGCCTGGCCTTTGTCGCCTTCCGTGCCGCGAAGCAGCATCGCCTTTGCCTGCGCGAGTTCGAAGCCCGACACCTGAAGCGCGAAGCCCGCGGCGCGTCGCTCTTGCGCGGTTGCGAGTGCGCGCGCGTTCCACGAATCGAACTCAGCCTTCGAAAGCGCGCCGGTCGCCAAAAGATCCTTCGAGCGTGCGTAGTCGGCTTGCGCGAGCTCATCGTTCGAGCGTGCGCGCTCCGCTTGCGCCTGCGCCATGCCTAGCGCCGACTCGGCGGCGCTCACGCTTGCCTGAGCTTGGGCGAGGCTTCGCGAATCGAGGATGCTCGCGCCGGCTGTTTCCAGGATGGCGAGGATCGTTTCTCCTGCGCGCACCTCGGCTCCGGCCTTGTGCTCGACGCGCCTGAGCTGACCTGCAACCGGTGCCGTGACGACGTAGCGGTTGCGCACCTGCGTGCGGCCTTCCTCGTTCACCGTGACGACAAGCGGACCGCGGACAACAGTCGCTGTCTCCACCGGAACAGCTTTCGGCCACAGGCCGATCACGATGAACAGCGCGAGCACGCCGCCGATCGTCCACGGCAGATAGCGCTTCGTGAACGCATTTTTCCGCGCCGGCGCGCGGGCGGGTTTCACTTCCTTGGGTTTCTCGTTCGGTTCGCTCATCTTCAATCCTGTGCTTTCAATACGCCGACAAGGTCGAGCTGATTGATTCGGCGCGATGCCCACAATGCCGAAAGCGCGGTGGCGACGACAACCACGAGGACGGCGAACGCGTAGTTCGCGGAGGTGATCACCAGCGGAAGGCGGATGAACTCCGTGTTCACGAACCCTACGATCGCGGCCGCCGCCGCGCTGCCGAGGAGCACGCCGACCGGCAGCGCCACAAGCGTAAGCAGCGCCAGCTCGCCCACGAGCACCGCGCCGACCTCGCCGCGCGAGAATCCGATCA
>DATKCJ010000241.1:0-3805 GCA_035513275.1 Opitutaceae bacterium | reverse complement strand
GGTCTATCGGACGCCTTGCTTGACGGCATGTGGCTCTGCCCGACAAATTCCTAAGCCGGCGCTGCGCGCCGGCCAGTCCAATTAGCCAGTGTCCGGAGCTGCGCGGAGCGCAGCCTTAGAAACCTGCTGGGGACTCGGTTCAATTGGGAGTTGTTGCTCTCAGGCATACGACGAATCGTTCGCGAGTTGACAGCAGGTTTCTAGCAGATGGTCAGCGCGGTCTTCACAACGCGGTTTGCGTCGGGAATCATGATGTCTTCGAGGTGCTTGGCGTAAATCTGCGGTGCGTCGAGCGACGAGACGCGCTTGATCGGCGCGTCGAGTTCGTCGAACGCCTCGTCTTGGATGATGTAGGCGATCTGCGCACCGACGCCGCAGAACGGCTTGTTCTCTTCGACGATCACGGCGCGGTGCGTGCGCGATACGGACTCGAGGATTGTCTGCACGTCGAGCGGGCGAATCGAGCGGAGGTCGACAACCTCGGCGTTGATACCGTGCTCCTTCGCAAGGATATCGGCGGCCTTCAGTGAAGTGATCGTCGAGCGGCCGTGCGCGATGATCGAGAGATCAGTGCCGGCGCGCTTGATCTCGGCTTTGCCGAGCGGGATCACAAAGTCGCCGTCGGCGACTTCACCCTTTTCGCCGTAAAGGAGCGTGTTTTCCATCACGCAGACGGTGTCGTCGTCGCGAATCGCGGCCTTCATGAGGCCCTTCGCATCGTGCGCGGTCGCGGGCGCGACAACCTTCAGGCCCGGTTGGTTCGCGAGAAACATCTCGGGCGTGTGCGAGTGCGTGGAGCCGACATTCGTGCCGCCGTTTGCGGGGCCGCGGATAACGAGCGGCACCTTGATCTTGCCGCCACTCATGTAACGGACGGTCGCGGCATTGTTGATGATCTGGTCGAACGCGACGTAGGCGAAGCTCCAGAACATGAGTTCGATCACGGGGCGCAGGCCCATCATCGCGGCGCCCACGCCGAGGCCGAGGAATCCCGTCTCGCTGATCGGAGCGTCGATGAGCCGCTTGTCGCCGAATCGCTTCCACAGGCCTTCGGTGACTTTGTAGGCGCCGTTATACTCGGCGACTTCTTCGCCCATGATGAAGACGTTCGGGTCCCGCTCGATTTCCTCGGCGAGTGCTTCGTTGAGCGCCTGACGGTAGGTGATGAGTGGCATGAGCAGCCTGTTGTCCGTTGTTAGGAGTTGCGCTCGAGTAGCGACGACACCGCCGAGATTGCGGGCCGTTTTCCCAACAGGCTGCTAAGGCAGCGCTGCGCGCTGCAAAAGAGACCTGAACGACCGCCTTTCAACGGCACAGGGTGCCGGCTTAGGAGTTTGAAGGGAACAGAGGTCCACAGAACAGAAGCAGTGTCAGGAGGACGGTTCATTTTCATCGTCAGGATGCACAAACTCCTTGCGCGTGCGGCCGTCCCATTCGCCGTCGAGGTTGAAAAAGATGCGGCCTTCGTTCGCAGGGTCGGCTTGCGGCGCGTCGACCTCGGAATAGACGTCTTCGAAAATCGTCGCGGGCTCGGCGAGCGGGCTTGCCTCGGCGAACTGCACGCTGGCCTCAACTTCCTCCTTCACCTTGAGCGCGATCGCCTCGACGAGGTCATCGTTGAGGATCCCTTCGCGGATGAGTTCGTTTTTGAAAACGGTGATCGGATCGCGAGATTGCTTGTAGGACTCGACCTCGGCTTTCGTGCGGTATTTCTCGGCGTTCGCGTCGGCGACCGAGTGGCCGCGGTAGCGGTAGGTGCGCATCTCGAGCAGGGTGGGGCGGCCGGTCTTCTTCGCGCGCTCCATCGCCTCGGCGGTGCGTGCGCGGACTTCGTAGAGCGAGTTGCCGTTCACGATCGCCCAATCCATGCCGTAGCCGTCGGCGCGCTTCGCGAGCGGCTCGGCGGCGGACGAGCGATGCTGGCTTGTGCCCATCGAGTATTGGTTGTTCTCGATGACGAAGATGATCGGCAGATCCCAAAGGGCGGCCATGTTCAGCGACTCGTGGACCGCGCCCTGGTTCACTGCGCCGTCGCCCATGTAGGCGAGGCAGCAGCCTTCGAGGCCTTTGTATTTGAGCGCAAACGCGATTCCGAGGCCGAGCGGGATCTGGCCGCCGACGATGCCGTGGCCGCCCCAGTAGTTTTTCTCGGGTGCGAAGAAGTGCATCGAGCCGCCCTTGCCCTTCGAACAGCCGGTAGCTTTGCCCATGAGCTCGGCCATGAGCGGCCCCATCTCCATGCCGACAGCGATCGCATGGCCGTGGTCGCGGTAGGCGGTGATGACGTGGTCGTCCTTGCCGAGGAGCGAAACGGTGCCAACGGCGACAGCCTCCTGGCCGTTGTAGAGGTGCAAGAAGCCGCCGATCTTGCCCTGCTGGTAGACGCGTAGGCTCCGGTCCTCGAAGATCCGGATCCGCACCATGTCGGTGTAGAGCTTGATGCGCTGCTCAGGCGGCAAGGCCTTGTTCACCGGAGACTCGGCGTAGATCACGTCGTGCTCTGCGGCTTCGGAGGCGGGAACCTCGGGTGTCTGGACTGGATCGGGCTTTTTGGTCACGAAAAACGCTGTTTAAATCATCCGGTCGCGGGTTCGATCAAGTAGTAAAGTGCCCGGCGCGAATCGCGGGGCCCGGCATGACCTGTTCGACACTGACTTCGAGCGGACGTTCGGGGTGGCAGTCGGCGCGCAACGCCACAAAGCCGTCGCGGTGCCGGTCCCAGATCGGCCAGAGCGCCTTACGGTCGGTTTCCGGCAATGGGAGCGCATCGACTTCCTCGCGGGTGTAGAACCCGAAACGCCCTTCCGCGATCGTCGCGGGCAGCGCATCGACGGGCTTGGTCAGGCGGAAGAGAAACATCAGCCAGTGCGATTCGCCCTCGTAGGCCTTTTCGGCGATCATCGCAAAAAGGTGGAGGTCGTCCGTCGTCGTGGCGACGCCGGTTTCTTCGGTCGCCTCGCGAGCCGCGCACTCGAATGGCGACTCGCCGGTCGCCATCTCGAGCTTCCCGCCAGGAGGGCTCCACAGGCCTGCGTTCGGAGCCTTGGCGCGCTCGATGAGCAGGATCCTGCCGTCGGCGGACTCGATGAACACCAGCACACTGATCTTGTAGGGAAACATGAGGCGGACGACCAAAGTGGCTGTGGCCGGCGCGTCTGTCGAGGGCGCACGTGGATTCGGCGGGATCAATCACGGCGATTGCCAAGGAGCGCCGGACCGCGCAGACAGAAATGCGACACGTGAATCGGAAGAGGCCGCCCCACACGGTCGCTTCCTTGGCACGAGTCTGGTGCATCCGGACGATCGCCGCGTGCGTATAAGTGTCCTGACCCAAATCCAAACGCTTCAAAACGATGAGAACGCTTATTCTTGTGGGGTTGGTTGCGACGTCGGCATTCTCCCAGGCACCGGAGAGTATTGGCGGGAGTATCTATCACGAACACTCCGCTGGTCCCGGCGATTATGTCCCCACCGGGCATTTCGGATCGACCTCGTTCGTCACTGTGCTTCGAGCCGATGGAACCTATTTGACCATCTATCGCGTGGACACGACACACATTCTGCCGGGTGGCATTTTGCCGATAGTTCCGATAAGTTCTGTCGGACCTGTTGAAACTGGCACTTACGTGTATGTGAAGTCCAGCGAGCGCGAGGCGACGCTAACGCTGACTTCCACCGGCGGTTCGAGCGCTCGTGAGAGGAAGCTTTCGTTTGTTGGTGATCACGGTGGATCCGTCGGGAGGCCTCTGACCAGCGACTACACCGGGGAGTTCTGGCTTTCCAGTTTTGGTCAAGCACCGGTGCT
>DATKCJ010000240.1:0-18058 GCA_035513275.1 Opitutaceae bacterium | reverse complement strand
AATGTTGGAGGTGGCAGCCTCGGTGACTTCGCCCTCGAGATTCAGGATCACGACCTCATCGGCGCCGCAGCCGCGAGCCTCGCGAAGGCACAGGAGGTTGTTGAGATAGTTGCCTGTCTTCCACGCGGGATTGAGCGCGTTGGCGGGATTCCGGCGCAGCGAAGTCGCGACCGAGAGGTTGACGCCGCGCTCGAGCACGTCGTCCGGCCAACCGCGAAGCGGCTGGACCATGAGGACGAACGTGGGCTCGCCAGCGAGCGCCGGGTCGAGCCCGATCGGGCCACCGCCGCGCGAGAGCTGAAGGCGGATGTAGAGTTCGCCCTGCCACCCTGCGCGCTGGACGAATGCGCCGCACGTGCGCCGCATCTCGGAGAGCAAGCCGTCGCGATCGAACGGCAATTGCAGGAAGAGCGCCCGTGCCGACGCCTCCAGCCGTTCGAAATGCTCGTCGAACGCGAACGCGATGCCATGCACCGTGCGCCAGACCTCATAGACCGCGTCACCATAAAGGAAACTGCGGTCGAGAACGGTCAGCGACGGCTCCGCGGCATCGTGCAAGCGGCCGTTGGTGTTCGCCTGGATATAAGTCTGCACAGCACCCACGCTCACTTGCCGCGGGTGACTGCTCAAACTCAAACTGCGCCGCGCCTGGCGGGGACTCGCGACGCGCTTAGCCGCGTCAGCCGCGCGCCTTCACCAGGCCCATCGCCTTTTTGATGTTCTGGACGGTGGGCACCGAGATATCGAGCTCCGCGGCAATCGCCGCCGAGGTCTTCTTGGCACCGACCATCGATTTCACCTTGGCGCGGGTGGCGTCCGTGATCTTCGCGCGTGGCTTGCGCTTCCGACCGCGTTTGCCAGCCTTCGAGACCTTCGCCGCCTTGGGCGCCTTTCCGGTCGCCTGCCTCACGGCGGCGATGAAGTCCTCAGCGCTGGAGAAGCCGTATTTGCCCGGGAGCTTTGAGAGCTCGCCGAACAGCTTGCCCTCAAGCGCCGCGATGCGGTTCTTGTATGTAGCTATTCTCTTTAGTGTATCCATGTGGGGAAGCGGACTATGAACGAACTCTGTGGTTCTGTCGAATATTCAAGTGCAGTTGCGGGGTGTTTGCCCCATGCACGCGACCGGGCACTCGCTGCTTGACTCACCCCGCGATGCCCCGACACTTGCCCGTTTTCCCTGCACGACACACATGAGCAAGCCGCACAAGCCGACCACCAAGCGCCGCCGCCGCAAGGCATACCTGAAAAGGAAAGCCGCCCGGACGCCCAAGCCCGCGAAGAAGTAGCCGCCCTTCAGGGCGAGCGCTTCTTCCATACGCCGGAGTCATGATCAAGGTCGGTCTCATTTCACTGGGTTGTGCCAAGAACCTGGTGGACTCCGAGATCATGATCGGCCACCTGCACAAGGCCGGCATGCGCGTGATCCCCGACGCCGCCGCGGCGGATGTCGTGATCGTAAACACGTGCTCGTTCATCGACTCCTCAAAGGAGGAGAGCATCAACGCAATCCTCGAGGCACACGAAACCCGCGGGATGCGAAAGCGCCGCCGGGGACAGAAGCTGATCGTCGCCGGCTGCATGTCGCAGCGGTTCGCGAAGGAACTGCCCGGCCAGATCCCCGAGGTCGACGCATTCATCGGACTCGACCAGGTGACAAATGTCGCCGGCGTCATCGAGCGCCTGATGGGCCGCGAGCGTGTCACCGGCGAACTGCCACTGACACTCGTGGAGAAGCGCTCAACTTTCATTCCGGATTTCGACACGCCGCGCTTCCGGCTGACACCGCGGCATATGGCCTACGTGAAGATCGCGGAAGGCTGCAACCACCCGTGCACGTTCTGCATCATTCCGCAAATCCGCGGCAGGCATCGCAGCCGCACGGTCGAGTCGATCGTCGCCGAGGCGCGCCAGATGGTCGCCGAGGGCGTTCGCGAGTTGAACCTGATTTCACAGGACACCACCTACTACGGGATGGACACCTGGGAGGAGCGCCCGAATCCGCGCAGTCCCGTCGACTCGACGCGCGGCGATTCACTCACACGCCTCCTGCGCGAGCTGAACGCGATCGAGGGCGATTTCTGGATCCGCCTGCTCTACACGCACCCCGCGCATTGGAGCGCGGAGCTGATCGAGACGATCGCCGCGTGCCCGAAGGTCGCGCGGTATGTCGACATGCCGCTTCAGCACATCTCCGACCACATGCTCACGGAGATGCAACGCGAGACATCGTCGCAATACATCCGCAATCTCGTGCGCGACATCCGCGCGGGCATCCCGGGCATCACACTGCGCACGACGTTCATCGTGGGATTCCCCGGCGAGACCGATGCGGATTTCGAGGAGTTGCTGGAGTTTATTCGCGAGACGCGCTTCGAGAGGCTCGGCGTTTTCAAGTATTCGCAGGAGGAAGGCACGCGCGCCGCGAAGCGCGGCGACCAGGTCGCCGCACGCATCAAGGATCGCCGCTGGAATGCAGCGATGGCGTTGCAGCGGGAGATTTCCGAGTCGGTGGGCCGCGAGCATGTCGGCCGCACGCTCAAGGTCCTCGTCGAGGAGCCCGGCGTCGCGCGCGGAGAAGGCGATGCGCCCGACATCGACGGCCGCGTGTATCTCGACGCGACGATTCCGGTCGGCGAGTTCACCCAGGTCAGCATCACCGACTCGACCGAATACGACCTGCTGGCGCTGCCTCCGGGCGTGTTGCCCACGACCTTCAAGCTGGCCAAGCAGGCGCAGTAATCGGTCCCATTTATCCGGCTTCATTCACCCGCCGCCGATTGTGAACGCGAGCGTTCCGGCAATCTTCTTCAGAGTCAGGAGATTCGTCCTGTAGGTTTGGATCGATACATAGAGAACACCGGAAAACGCGGCGTCGACGGCAGCAACGGATGCAGTGTCTGGTCAGGCCGATCAGGATTCAATAGGCCGACGTCGCGCGACCGGCATCAGGAATGTGCTGCGGTCGTTGGGATGATTCGCCTGCCAAGGCCGCCCGGGCAACCGGGCGGCCGCTTTGCAAGGGCGGAACTACCAGCCCGAAAACCAACCTGCGCCATACGCGCGGACGATCCCATGCAAGACGGCGCACGAAAGCACGGCCGCGGCGAGATCGTCGGCGACGACGCCCCACCCTCCCGGGAGATATTGCAGCCTTCGAATGCCGAGCGGCTTCGCGATGTCGAAAGCGCGGAAGAGGAGAAAGCCGCCGACGAGAAGCGTCCACGCCGGCACGATCGTCGCGAGCGACTGCCAGCCGACGAAGCACAGTGGCATCGCGACAAACTCGTCGAGAATGATGTAGCCAGGGTCCTTCGCCCCCAACCTCCGCTCCGCCTCGGCGCAGATCCCGACGGCGGCCCACGCGAGCACGACGCTCAACGCCACGAGCGCGATCGCGTTGAACTTCGGAAGTAAGACGGCGAAAAACAACAGCCCGATAAGCGAGCCGTTCGTGCCGGGCGCGCGCCCCCACCGGCCGATCGGACCGAGAGTCGCCGCGCCTACGACGATTCGCGTTGGGAGCAATGCAGGCCAGCGAGGCTCGGGCAGGTTCACTTGGGCGGCTCCGCGAAGATGTGCCGGTATTTCACGAAATAACGCGCGCCCGAAAGGACCGTCAGGAATGTCGCGATCAGGTAGAACGAGAACGCGATGTAGATCAAAAACTCGTTTGCGATCACCCTGAGGTCTTGGGGAGTGATCTCGTCCAGGTCTGTCTCAAGCACATGGATGATCAGGAACACGATGATCGCCACGATCTGGCTGATCGTCTTGTTCTTGCCGCCGCGCTCCGCCGCCACGACGACGCCGCGGGTCGCGGCCACGAGGCGGATGCCCGTGATGAGGAACTCGCGCGTCAGGATCACCAGCAGGATCAGCACGGGTATGAGATCCCGGTCCGGGAAGATCAGCTTTCGGTCCGTGAGCGCGATGAGGACACCGAGCACCCAGATCTTGTCGGCGAGCGCATCCACGAAGATGCCGAACGTCGAAACTTTGTTCAGCTTCCGCGCGAGGTATCCATCGAGCCAGTCGCTCACCGCGCACAGGATGAACACCGCGAGTGCCAGCGTCGCCGCTCCGAAAAAGTCGGAGTAAAGCAGCGCGGCGATCAGGAATGTGCCGGGGATTCGGGAGAGGGAGACGAGATTCGGCAGGTTCATTCCGATGGCGCGATTGCGTTTTCCGATGCAAGCGCGCATAACTGCCGACGCAATCCCGATGTGGAATCTCCAACAACCATGACGCCACCGCGCCTTTGCATATTCGCCGGCACATTCGATCCGGTGACGTTCGGCCACCTCGACGTCCTCCAGCGGGCCGTCCGGCTCTTCGACCATGTGCTCATGGCCGTCGCGAGGAACGTCGGCAAAGATCCGCTCTACACGGCGGAGGAGCGCGTGGAGATGATCCGCTCAAACCTCGTGGAGATCCCGAATGCGAGCGTCGACATCTTCGACGGCCTTCTCGTGGAGTTCGCAATCGAGCGCAACGCGTGCGCGATCATCCGCGGGCTGCGCGCGCTGTCCGACTTCGAGTTCGAGTTCAACATGGCGCTGATGAACCGCCACCTCGAGCCGCGCATCGAGACCGTGTTCGTCATGCCGAGAGACGCCTACAGCTACACGAGTTCAACGCTCGTGAAACAGGTCGCGAAGCTCGGTGGCGACGTGGCAAAGTTCGTCCCTCAGAATGTCGCGGCGAGCATGCGCGCGAAGTTCGGCCGCTGAGCGTTGCCTTGTGAAGTTCGTTCCGGAAATTCGCCTATTTTCAGAGGGAATGTCACCTATTAGGTGACATTGGGCCTTTAGATCCTTCTGCGAGGCAAGTGACAGAATCATGCCAGACTCTTCAGGCGCGCTTCGGCGCGCCCTCGGCGGATTCGGCCGGCACGATAGGCCGGACCTTCGCGATCGTGAATCCCGTGTAGCCGTAGATGACAGAGATGATCGGGCAGATCAGGTTCAGAAATGCATACGGCAGGTAGGCGAATGAGAACACTCCCAGCGTGGCCGTCATGTAAGCGCCGCACGTGTTCCACGGGATGAGCGGCGAGGTCAAAGTGCCTGCATCCTCGAGCGCGCGGGAGAGATTCTTCGGGTCGAGCCCGGCCCGCTGGTAAGCGGCGCGATACATGCGTCCGGGCACCACGATCGAAAGATACTGGTCGGGCGCGATGATGTTCATGCCGATGCACGTGCCGACGGTCGCGGCGATGAGCGAGCCTGTGGACTTCGCGAACCTAAGGACCACCGCCGCGAGCGACTCGAGCATGCCGCTGCGCTCCATGACTCCGCCGAAGCACATCGCCGTGATGATGATCGCGAGCGTCGGGAACATCGACTGCAGGCCGCCTCGCGTGAGCAGTTCGTCGACCGCGGGCGCGCCGGTCGCTGCAGCGTAGCCGTTGTTGGAGACGAGAAGCACATCGGAGATCGGCGCGCCCTGGACGAATATCGCGCAGATGCCGCCGGCGACGGCGCCGATGAGTAGCGCGGGCAGCGCCGGCACGCGCTTGATCACGAGCACAAACACGAGTCCCGGCACGAGCAGAAGCCACGCTGAGATGGTGAACTTGGCGTCGAGGGTCGTCAGTATCTCGGTGATTCCATGGGTGTCGAGTTCGCCGCCGCCATACTTGAGGCCAAGGAGCGCGTAGAGCACGAGCGCGATCACGAGCGCCGGAACTGTCGTGTAGGTCATGTGCCGGACGTGCGAAAACAGATCGCTTCCGGCCACCGCAGGTGCGAGGTTCGTCGTGTCGGACAGCGGCGACATCTTGTCGCCGAAATACGCGCCCGAAATGATCGCGCCGGCGACCATCGGCAGAGGAATACCGAGGCCCGATCCGACGCCGATCATCGCGATGCCGACCGTGCCAGCCGTCGCCCAGGAACTGCCGGATGCGAGCGACACAATCGCGCAGATGCCGCAGGTCGCCACGAGGAAGACGGACGGCGAGATGAGCTTCAGCCCGTAGTAAACCATCGTCGGCACGATGCCGCCGAGGATCCAGGTGCCGATGAGGATGCCGATCACGAGAAGGATCAGGCACGCGCCGAGCGAGAGCATGATGCCGTGCAGGAAACTTTCCTCGATCGCCTTCCACTTCATTCCAAGGCGCCACGCGACGAACGCCGCGACCGTCGTTGCCGCGATCAGCGGAATCGGCACGGGGATGCTGTGCCATAGCGCTTCGCCGAGAATCGGAATCGACGCGACCGCCTTCAGGAACGCCGAAACGAACGGTATCTCCGGCAGGTCGGTGAGATTGATGACTGACAGCCCAAGGAGAATCACAAGGAAGGCGACCGGCACGAGTGCGACGGCGGGCCTTGGCAAGGGACGGCGATCCATGGGTTGCGAGCGCATACGGAATCGCCACCGTGCGCAACGCGGGAATTCCCGAGGCGCGCACAGGTAACTTCGCGCGCAAGGCCGCGTCACTCAACGCACGGAGCATCCTAACTTGCGTTTTGCAGGGCCCGTGCCTCGGATACGCTTCTTACACCCTCCCATGGCGAAATCCCGCATTGTCGGAACACTCGTTGTAGCAACAGCGATACTCGGCGCCTCAGCCGCGGCCTGGTATTTCCTCGGGGGCAGGGCCGCGCCACCGCCGCGACTCACGACGGTCGCGATCGCACGCGGCGATCTCACGCAGGGTATCACCGCCACAGGCGTTTTACAGGCAGTCACCACAGTCGATGTGAGCTCGCAAATTTCCGGGCAGATCGCGGAGGTCCTGGTGGACTACAACTCGCCCGTGAAGGAAGGCGACGTGCTCGCGCGGATCGACCCGGCGACCTATCAGTCGCGACTGCGCCAGGCGGAGGCCCAGCTCACCAACACGCGCGCCAGCCACAATCTCGTCCGCCTGAACGCCGAGCGCGTGCGCAATCTGCACGACAAGAACCTCGTCTCGGCGCAGGAGCTCGATCAATCCGAGGCGCAACTCGCGCAAGCCGAGGCCCAACTCCAGATCCAGAACGCCGCCGTCGAAAACGCGAAGGTCGACCTCGCGCGTTGCACGCTGCTCGCGCCGATCGACGGCATCGTCATCGATCGGATCGCCGAGGTTGGCAAGACTGTCGCCGCGAGTCTCAACGCCCCCACCCTCTTCACGATCGTCAACGACCTCTCGAAGATGCAGATCGCCGCCTCGGTCGCCGAGGCTGACATCGGGAGCATCGCCGATGGGCAGGCCGTGCAGTTCACCGTCGACGCCTATCCATCGCGCCAGTTTCGCGGACGAGTCTCTCAAGTGCGCAACTCGCCCAAGACCGAGCAGTCCGTCGTCGTTTACGCCACGATCATCGATGTCGACAACGCCGACGGCAGCCTGAAGCCCGGCATGACGGCGAACGTCAACATCATCGTCGCGCGCCGCACGGGAGCGCTTCGACTGCCGAATGTCGCACTGCGCCTTCGCGCACCCGAGGAGCTCCTCACTGGCGCGCCTCCACCTGAGCCGACTGCCGCCGGAGTCCAAGTCGCACAAGCCCAGCCGTCCGAGCCCCGTCGCCCTAGTGGCGAAGGCCGCGGCACGGGCGAAGGGCGCGAGGCAATGCGGCAACTGTTCCAGGACGCGGGCATTTCATTTGGAGGCGGGCCGCCGGCGGCGGACGCACTCGCTAGGCTGCGCGCGCTCGCTGCCGAGCGCGGCATCACACTTCCGGAGCGCTTCGCTGCGCCGCAACCGACGGGCGTCGGCGCGGTGGTCTCTCGCGTCGTCTATCGCGAAGCCGGCACGCCCGAGAAACCGAAGCTCGAGCCCGTCCGCGTGAAGCTCGGGATCAGCGACGGCATTACGACCGAGATCATCGAGGGTCTCGCCGAGGGTGACAAAGTCGTCACTGCGGTCACGGGTGCGTCAGGCACGGCGTCGCGACCAGCCGCGAATCCTTTCAGCGGCGGCGGCCGCCGGTTCTAGCCGCAAGCCAATCGCATGGAACCCGTCGTCCGAATTCGCGACATCCGGAAGACTTACCACACGGGTGAGATCGAGGTGCATGCCGTGCGCGGCGTCTCCATCGACATCCATGCGGGTGAGTTCGTCGCGCTCATGGGCGCGAGCGGCTCGGGGAAATCGACGCTCATGAATCTCTTCGGCTGCCTCGACCGGCCGACGTCGGGCACATTCCATCTCGACGGAGTCGACGTCTCGGGCCTCGAGCGCAACGAGCGCGCCGACATCCGCAACAAGAAGATCGGATTCGTCTTCCAAGGTTTCAACCTCCTGCCCCGCACCACGGCGATTGAAAATGTCGAGCTGCCGATGCTCTACGCGCACAAGCGAATCCGCTCGCGCGAAATGCGCGACCGCGCGATGCGTGCGCTCGAGATTGTCGGCCTTGCGGATCGAGCCGATCACACGCCAAGCCAGCTCTCGGGCGGACAGCAACAGCGCGTCGCAATCGCGCGCGCCCTCGTCAACGAGCCGAAAATCCTCCTCGCCGACGAGCCGACCGGAAACCTCGACAGCCGGACCTCCGTGGAGGTGATGGGAGTTTTCCAGGAGCTGAACGACCGCGGCATCACGATCGTGATGGTCACTCACGAGCTCGACATCGCGCACTACTGCCGGCGCAACGTGATCCTCAAGGACGGCCTCGTGCAAAGCGACGTCCCTGTCACGCGCCGCCTCTTCGCCGCGGAGGAACTGGCGAAACTGAAGGAAGCCGAAGCCACGGTTCTGAACTCGAACTGACTGTCCGTCGCCATGCGCATCCTCGCCACACTCATAATAGCCCTGCGCGCGATCCGCCGGAACAAGATGCGGTCAATCCTCACCGCGCTCGGAATCATCATCGGCGTGGGAGCCGTCATCGCGATGGTCAGCATCGGCAATGGCGCGAAGGAGCAGGTCGAGGGACAGATCGCCAGCCTCGGTCAAAACGTGATCTCAGTCTTTCCCGGCTCGAGCACGGCCGGCGGCATGCGCGGCGGCTGGGGCTCGATGAGCACGCTCACACCGGAAGACGCCCTCGCAATCGCACGCGACGTGAGCGGCGTCGTCGCGGTGTCGCCCGAGGTTCGCGACCGCCAGCAGGTGCTCGCGAACGGAATGAACTGGAACACCCAGGTGCTCGGCGAAACGCCCGAGTTCATCGAGATCCGTTCGTGGCAACTTGCTTCCGGGGAGATGTTCACCGAAGGCGACGTGCGCAGCATCGCGAAGGTGTGCGTTGTCGGGAAGACGATCGTCGACCAGCTCTTCCCCAACACCGACCCGATCGGGCAGACGCTTCGCATCCGAAACATTCCGGTGAAGATCGTCGGCGTCCTCGTGCCAAAGGGATTCAACTATTTCGGCAGCGACCAGGACGACGTCGTGATCGTGCCCTACACCACTGCCATGCGCCGCACATCGCGCCGCGACCGTTTGAGTTCGATTCTCATCCAGGCGCAAAGCGCGGAGTTGATGCCTACGATCCAGCAGGACGTGACGGACCTGCTCCAACAGCGCCGGCAGGGGCGCGAGCCTGACTTCACCGTGCGCAACCAGCTCGAGCTCGCCGAGGCCGCCACGGCGACGTCGCGCACGATGACTGCGCTTCTCGGAGCGATCGCAGGGGTGTCGCTCATCGTCGGCGGCATTGGAATCATGAACATCATGCTCGTGAGCGTGACCGAGCGCACACGCGAGATCGGCATCCGGCTGGCAGTCGGCGCACACGGCAAGGATGTGCTCCTTCAATTCCTCGCGGAGGCGGTCGTGTTGAGCCTGATGGGCGGCACCCTCGGCATCCTCACTGGCATCGGCGCATCCGAACTCGTCGCGCTATTGTATGGCTGGCCGATCGCGGTGTCCTCAACCGCCGTGACAGGCGCGTTCCTCTTCAGCGGCGCCGTCGGCGTATTCTTCGGCTTCTACCCCGCGCGAAAAGCCGCGCGGCTCGATCCGATCGAAGCGCTGAGATACGAGTAGGCGGGTCGGTTGGTTCGCAATTGTAGGGCCGGCGCTTGCGCCGTGCCATCTGAACAGAAAGGCATGCCGCAAGCGGCAGCCCTACAAAAACAGCCTATGACCGTGTCACTCACGCTCCGTGCTCTCCGGATCGGTGAACACGTATCGACGCGCGAGCGCCGTGAATTCCGCCACTTGAGCGGCCTGCCACTTCACATCGCGGCCGAGTTCCGCAGCGAGCAACTCCGCGACCGCGGGCGCGGCCTCGATCGATGCGCGCGCGTCGAGTAGAAGCGCACGCGTGCGGCGCGCCAGCACATCCTCGACCGTGCGTGCCATTTCATGCCGCGCGTGCCACGCAATCTCGCCGCGCTGATACGGAAACGCCGGATGAAGCCGGGCGGCGAATGTCGCGTTCTCGTTGAGCACATCCACGACCGCGCCTGCCTCTGAGCCGTAATGCTCGAGGTGCGCCGCGAGCCCGGTGTCCTCGCTCCATCCGTGAATCCTCAAGTCCGCGGTCACGCCCGGCCGGGGCGCGACGCCCATGCAGTCTTCGATCTGGTTGACGACATCCTCCGCCATTTTCCGGTAGGTCGTCCACTTGCCACCGGTGATTGTGATGAGTCCGGATTCCGAAACGAGAATCGTGTGCTCGCGCGAAAGCGTGGCCGTGCCCTCGCCTGCGTCGCCCGCCACGAGCGGTCGCATGCCGGCAAAAACGCTGCACACATCGTCTGGCGTCGGATCGTTTTCGAGGTAGCGCCGGATGTGCGTCATGACGAACTGCCGCTCCTCCTCGAGCGCGCGCGGCTCGAGTTCCGGCGCGGCGCGCGGCGTATCGGTCGTTCCAACGACTACGCGATCGCGCCACGGCACCGCGAAGAGCACGCGCCCATCATCGGTGCGCGGCACCATGATCGCCGCGTCGCCGGGGAGGAACCGCCGTGGAAGCACGAGATGAATCCCCTGGCTCACCGCGACGATCGGCCGCGCGGCCGGTTCATCCATCGCGCGCATCGAATCGACGAAGACGCCTGTCGCATTGAGCACAGCGCGGCAGCGCACCTCGAAGTCCGCGCCACTTTCGCAGTCATGAAGCTGCGCGCCAACAACGCGGCCACCGTGCTTCACAAGACCCGTGCATCGGCAGTAGTTCACAAGAACGGCGCCGTGTGAGTCGGCCGTGCGCGCCAGACTGATCGCGAGGCGCGCGTCGTCGAACTGGCCGTCGTGATAAATAACGCCGCCGATCAGCCCCTCGGTCTCGATCGTCGGGATGCGCGCGATTGTCTCCTCCCGGTCGAGTATCTCCGAATTCGCGAGACCGAATTCCCCGGCGAGTCCGTCGTAAACTTTCAGCCCGATTCCGTAGAACGGGCCTTCCCACCACTTGTAACTGGGAAGCACAAACGCGCGGTCGTGCACGAGGTGCGGTGCATTGCGCGCGAGGCGGCCGCGCTCGAGCAGCGCCTCACGCACGAGTGGTATGTTTCCCTGGCGCAGATATCGCACGCCGCCGTGAACGAGCTTCGTCGATCGGCTCGATGTGCCTTTGCCGAAGTCCGACGCCTCGACGAGCGCGACAGAATAGCCACGCGCCGCTGCGTCGACTGCGGCACCGAGACCAGTTGCTCCGCCGCCGACAATAAGAATGTCGAAACGCGCACCTTCTGCCGAGAGCGTCCCAATGTTTTTCGCGCGATTCATCGCTGCGAGCGTGCGAGGCGCGTGCGTTTGTGGCGAGTCCGTCGTCGTGTGTCCCGGTTTTGGGATTCGACGTTCCCGCAATCACGGGATGCGAGAGGTATCCACGCCGATGCGACTCAAGCGTTCTCCTCGGCAAATACTTGATATCGCGCAGAGATCCGACGGTGCAGCGAAGTTGGCACGCAGGCTGCAATAGTCGCGGTGCATGAAAACTTTCACCTCATTCGTCATGGTCATGGGACCAGTCGCCGCAGTGGTTCTTCCCGGCTTCGCCGCCGCAGGAGTCACTTTTCCAATCGGAATCATGATCGCAATCCCAGTCATCATCCTGGCCGTCGTCGCATACGCGCACAAAGCGCCCATCGCGATCGAGCGGCATAGCGAGACTTCATCGACTGCGAAAAACTTCTTCGAAGCGAGTCCCGCTCCGGTCGCGAGCAGGGTTCCGTTCACGAGTGCTCCCGCATTCGCCAAGGCCGCTCCTGTGGGCCGGATCACCGGTGTGAAAAGCCCGACCCGCAGGGTCCGCGCAATCGTCGAGATCGCCGCCTGAACCGCGGCGATCGCAAGTTTGACTCGTTTTCTGCGGAGCCACACACTCTGCTTTTCCCGATCCTAAATGAGCAACCCCGAGCAGCGCCACGCACGCATCCTCGTCGCCGACGATCAACAAGATGTTCTTGAGGCAATGCGGATGCTCCTCAAGGGCGAGGGCTACCAGGTCGAGACGGTGAAGACACCCGCGGGAGTGCTGAAGGCACTCGAGTCGCGGGATTTCGACCTGTTGATCATGGACCTCAATTACGCGAGGGACACAACCTCGGGTCAGGAAGGACTCGAGCTTCTCGCGAAGGTGCAAACTCTCGATGCGACCCTCCCGATTGTCGTGATCACGGCATGGGCGAGTGTCGATGTTGCCGTAGAGGCCATGCGCCGTGGTGCGCGCGATTTCGTGACGAAGCCTTGGGACAA
This sequence comes from Opitutaceae bacterium, assembly GCA_035513275.1. Classification (GTDB taxonomy): domain Bacteria; phylum Verrucomicrobiota; class Verrucomicrobiia; order Opitutales; family Opitutaceae; genus DATKCJ01. The sequence goes on along the minus strand of DATKCJ010000240.1, from coordinate 5,466 downwards.
CGAGCGCATGCTCGCAATCGTGCGCAATCAGGTCGACCTCGCGAGCGCGGTGCGCAAATACAAGCGCCTCGAGCAGGAGAACCAGCTTTTGCGCGGCAAGACCGGCCCGAACATCATCGCCGAGTCCGCCGCGATGCGTCCGGTGCTCGACCTGATCTCGCGCGTCGGCCCGTCGGACGCGAACATACTCATCACAGGCGAAAACGGCACGGGCAAGGGAGTCGTCGCCGCGGCGCTTCACGCGGTTTCGGGCCGCGCCGCAAAATCTCTCATCACGGTGAACATGGGCGGATTGCCCGAGGGAATCTTCGAGAGCGAACTGTTTGGTCACGTGAAAGGCGCGTTCACGGACGCGAAGGCGGACCGCGCCGGCCGTTTCGAACTCGCCGACGGCGGCACGCTGTTCATGGACGAGATCGGCAACATCCCGCTCACCCAGCAGAACAAACTGCTGCGCACGCTTGAGACCGGCGAGTTCGAGCGCGTCGGCTCCTCGCGCACGCAGAAGGTGAACGTCCGCATCGTCTCGGCCACAAACTCCGACCTCAACGCCGAGGTGAGCAGCGGCCGCTTCCGGCAGGATCTACTTTTCCGCCTCAACACGATCGAGATCCACCTGCCGCCGCTGCGCGAGCGTCCCGAGGACATCCCTCTCCTTGCGATGCACTTTCTGAAGGAGCATGTGAACCACTACCGCAAGCCGATCACCGGTTTCGACGATGCCGCGATCGAGGCGCTCAAGTCGAACCGCTGGCCCGGCAATGTCCGCCAGCTCGACCATTCCGTCGAGCGCGCCGTGCTCATGTGCCAGGGCAAGGCAGTCCGCGCGCAGGACCTCGGCCTGCAAGCGGGAGACGCGGCGGCGCGGATCGACGACATGAGCCTCGAGGAGGTCGAGGCGTTTCTGATCAAGAAGGCCCTCGCCAGAAATGAGGGCAACGCGCGCAAGGCCGCCGAGGCCCTCGGTCTTTCGCGGAGCGCATTCTATCGCCGGATCGAGCGCTACGGTTTGTAGCTGCCGCCCGCCTGATTCAGGCGGAGAATCCATCCGAGCGCTCCCCGGGAATGCCCATCACCAAGAAACAAGGCCGGAAAAAACGCGAACCACTGGCGTTCGACAAGCGCCTGCTCGTGGCCGCGTTCGTCGCCGGCGCGCCGGGGGTCATCGTATCGATCTTGATTCTGCTCACGGGCGACTTCACGCCGAAGGTGCAGTGGACGCTCTCGCTGTTCGTCCTCGGATTCTGGGTCGGCGGGAGCTTCGCGGTGCGCGAGCGCATCGTGCGCCCGTTGCAGACGATCTCCAATTTGCTCGCCGCGCTGCGCGAGGGCGATTTCTCGATCCGCGCGCGCGGCGCCGTCGGCGACGATCCGCTCTCCGAGGTGCATCGCGAGGTGAACACGCTCGGCGCCATCCTGCGAGAGCAGCGCCTGGTCGCGATGGAGGCCACGGCGCTCCTGCGCACTGTCATGGCCGAGATCGACGTGGCGATCTTCGCGTTCGACGACGCCGGCTTGCTCAAGCTCGTAAACCGCACCGGCCAGGAGCTCATCGCACAACCCGCGGAGCGCCTCATGGGACGCGACGCCGTGCAACTCGGCCTCGGCGAATGCCTCGAGGGCGAGGCGACGCGCGTGCTCCCGATCAATTTCCCCGGCGGCCAGGGGCGCTGGGGCATGCGTCGCACGACATTCCGCGAGGGCGGACTCTCGCACAGCCTGATCGTGATCGCCGATCTCAGCCGGCCGCTGCGCGATGAGGAACTGAAGGCGTGGCAGCGCCTCGTGCGCGTGCTCGGTCACGAGTTGAACAACTCGCTTGCGCCGATCAAGTCGCTCGCCGGCAGCCTCAAGCGCATCATGAAGCAGCGCGCTCCCGATTGGGAGGAAGACACCGAGCGCGGGCTCGACATCATTGCGACGCGTGCCGAGGGGTTGAGCCGCTTTATGGAGGCCTACGCGCGGCTTGCGCGCCTCCCTCCTCCGATGCTCGCCGACGTCGAGGTCGGCGGCATCATCCGGCGCGTAATCGCGCTCGAGGCGCGGGTCCCTGTGAACCAAATCGACGGACCAAGCGTCGTGTTGAAGATCGATCCCGCGCAAATCGAGCAGCTCCTAATCAATGCGCTCAAGAACGCAGCGGAAGCCGCGCTGGAGACCGGCGGCGGTGTGACGGTGAGTTGGGAATTGAGCCGCAATTTCGTTGAGATCCACATCCTGGATGAGGGTCCCGGCATCGCGAATCCCTCGAATCTTTTCGTGCCGTTCTTCACGACCAAGCCCGGTGGCACCGGCATCGGCCTCGTGCTTTGCCGCCAAGTGGCGGAGAACCACGGCGGATCGTTCACGCTGGTGAATCGCGACGGGCAGAGCGGCTGCGAGGCGTTGCTACGGCTGCCGGTCGTCACGGCGGGGATTTGAGTGGGTTGACGTAGGGCGGGTCTTTGACCCGCCGGATGCGTGCCCCCGCGGCTGGTCAAAGACCTGCCCTATTCGGCCAGCCGTCCCAAGAATGGGACGCGTGGGTCCCATGACTGTTCGGAAGCGTAGATTCCGAGGCCAAGTTTCCTAGCTGAAGCTACTGGACAACAGTTGTTTCCAGATTCCATCCGATGGTGGCACAACCCCTGCAATAATCGTAGCACAACAATCCACATGGATATTCCCCGCCCTTCCGCCGCAAAAGATAAACGCCGCAAACGCATCATCCTCTGGGGGAGTGTCGGCTTGGGTGTCATCCTCATCACGATCGTGTTGGGCCAGTTGAAGCCAGCCGCTCCGACCGTCGAACGAAACCTGGTCTGGATCGACAGCGTGAAGGAAGGCCCGATGGTTCGTCAGGTGCGCGGCCTCGGCACATTGGTCCCGCAGGACATCCGCTTCATCGCCGCGCGCACGAACGGCCGGGTCGACGAGATCCTTTTGCGCCCTGGCGCACCGGTCCAACCGGATACGGTTTTGCTGATTCTGGTGAATCCAGACATTGAACAGGCGGCGCTTAACAGCGAACTGCAGTTGGAAGGCTCGCTCGCCGAACTCGAATACCTTCGCTCGCAGGTCGAGCGCGGCGTGCTCGAGCAGGAAGCCTCATCCGCTCGCGTGAAGTCGGAATACGAGCAAGCACGCCTCCAGGAGGAAGTGAACACCGAGCTGCACAAGGAGGGCCTCGTCGCCACCGTCATTCTCAAACAGTCCCAAGTCGCCGCCGAGGAAGCCGCCACGCGCTGGTCGCTCGAGCAGAAGCGGCTCGAACTGGCCCGCAAGTCCGTCGATGCGCAGATCGCACCGAAAGAATCCGAGGTATCGCGTCTTCGATCCCAAGCCGCCCTTGCGAAGCGCGACTATGACGCGCTCACAGTGCGCGCCTCGTATGCCGGCGTCCTGCAGGCGCTGCCGCTTGAGGTTGGTCAGCAGGTTGTGCCAGGCTCGACTCTCGCCCGCGTCGCCGACCCGACCCGCCTCAAGGCCGAGATTCGGATCGCTGAGACCCAGGCAAAGGACGTCCAGGCCGGCCAGATTGCCTCAATCGACACTCGCAACGGGATCGTCTCGGGGCTCGTCGCACGCGTCGATCCCGCGGTTGTGAACGGGACCGTGTTGGTCGACGTCACACTCACCGGCGATCTCCCGCGCGGCGCTCGGCCCGACTTGAGCGTCGACGGCACCGTCGAGCTCGAGCGGCTCGACAAGGTCGTCTACGTGGGCCGCCCGGCATTTGGCCAGGAGCGAAGCACGGTCGGCATCTTCCGCCTCTCGCCCGACGGCAGCGAGGCCACACGGATTCCCGTGCAGCTCGGCCGCAGCTCGGTCAACACCATCGAGATCGTCCAGGGCCTCACGCCCGGCGACCGCGTCATCCTCTCGGACATGTCGAACTGGGAAAACACCGACCGCGTCCGCCTCAATTGAACAAGCGCGCCTGAAATATTCCGCAACTTTACCCGCCGCACGCGGGTTAGTCCTGCGTGCCACGGCGAACGAACCCTCAAGCACCTCTCCACCCATGACCTCACCTGAATCCGCAACGGCGTCCCGCTCCATGACCACTGACCGCAAGAACCTGATCAAACTCGAGGGCATCACCAAGGTCTTCCTCACCGACGAGGTCGAGACCCATGCCCTTTCCGGAATCCACCTCGACATCATCCAGGGCGAGTTCGTTTCGATCGCCGGCCCGTCGGGCTGCGGCAAGTCGACGCTTCTCTCGATCCTCGGCCTGCTCGACACGCCGACCGACGGCAAATACGTGCTCAACTCGCACCCGGTGGAGAGCCTCTCGCTCACCGATCGCGCACGCATCCGCAATCGCGAGATCGGGTTCATCTTCCAGTCGTTCAATCTCATCGGCGACCTCACGGTCTACGAAAACGTCGAGCTGCCCCTCACCTATCGCGGCATGCCGGGCGCCCAGCGCAAGGAGCACGTGACCGAGGCGCTCGAGCGCGTCGGCATGGCTCATCGCGCGAAGCACCTGCCCAGCCAGCTCTCCGGTGGTCAACAGCAGCGCGTGGCCGTGGCCCGCGCCCTTGCCGGCAAGCCCTCCGTGCTGCTCGCCGACGAACCGACGGGTAACCTCGACTCGAAGAACGGCGACGCCGTCATGGAACTCCTCCAACAGCTCCATCGCTCGGGATCGACCATCGTCATGGTCACGCACGATCCGCGCTTTGCCCGCCACGCCGATCGCACGATCCATGTCTTCGACGGCCGCATCGTCGAGGAACAGGTCGAGGCCTAACACTCCCACCCGCTTCACGCGGGACATCCGAAAGATTCGCACCATGAGACTCCTCGTTCCCCTGTTCCTGTTTGCATTCGCGGGCCTGTTTACCGACGCCGCCGTCACCGAGACGATTGAGGCCACCCATACGGTCACCGCCGACGCCTCGTTCAGCCTCGAGAACATTAATGGCACGGTCTCGATCGACACTTGGGATCGCTCCGAGATTCGTATCGTGGCCGTAAAAGAGGCCCGCACCCAGGAGGACCTCGATGCCATCGAGGTCAAGATCCAGGCCGACGACGATCACGTCGCCGTGAAGACCGAATACAACCGCAAGGAAGGATCGTTCCTGAGCAAATGGACGAACTCCGGCGATGTCACCTACTCGGTCACCGTCCCTCATGGCGCGTCGCTGCGCAAGGTGCGGACCGTGAACGGCAGTGTGCACGTCGAGAATGTCGGCGGCACTGTCGACGTCGCCACCGTGAACGGATCGATCGACACATCCGGCCTGCGCAGCGATGCCAATCTCGAGACCGTCAACGGCAACGTGAAGGCACGATTCGCCTCGGTCTCTGACAACCAGTCGATCGAGATCGGTTCGGTGAACGGTCGCTCAGAGATCGTTCTGCCTGAGGACGCCAATTGTGGCATCAAGGCGCGCACCGTGCATGGCGGGATACGCACCGACTTTGACCTCGAGGTCGACAAGCGGAAATACGGACCCGGCAGCCGGCTCAACG
>DATKCJ010000239.1:0-3435 GCA_035513275.1 Opitutaceae bacterium | reverse complement strand
GAGCGCAGTTCGCCCGAGGAAAGGCCTGCGCTGCCCCGGAGGGAAGACGCCGGTTCACCGCCGCCTGTGTGTTGTTCGCCCCGCAAATCAGGGATTCACCCCATGCCGTTCGCGGTCGTTCTCGGCAATAGTCTGTCTCAGCCAAACACCCAGCCATCAACCAACTCCGGATCCGCCCAGCGCGCCCAGCGTCCGCCACCCGGTCTCTGACGTGCGGGCCGGATTCCGCGAGTTGTCCAATCCAGCCAAATGTCCACCGCCCTCTCAGAACTCGCGACTTCGCCGCTCTTCAGCGCAGGAGACATCGGCGACACGGAAGTCGCGGCTGCGTTCAAGGCGCTTCTGAACAACTGTCAGACGGCGGGAGTCAGTGATCTCCACCTGAGTGCGGGCGCGCGGCCCTTCGTGCGACGCAACGGCGAGCTCTACTACCTTTCCGAAACACCGTTTGGTCATGACCGCGCCGAGGTGGCAAACCTCTGCATGCTCAACGAGACGCAGTTCAAGATTCTGCAGGAGACATACGACCTCGAGTTCTCGCTCGCATTTGGCGACACACAGCGATTCCGCGCATGCGTCACGCTGCACAAGTGGGGTGTCGCCGGGTCCTACCGGATTGTGCCGGCAAAGATTCTCTCGCTAGAGGCACTCGGATTCCACAACCCCGAGCCGATCCGCAAGCTCCTCGCCTACCACAACGGTCTCGTGCTCGTCACCGGCCCGACAAACTCCGGCAAGAGCACGACGCTCGCCACGATGGTTGACGAGATAAACCGCAGCCGTGAGGACCACGTCATCACCGTCGAGGACCCCGTCGAGTTCGTGCAGCCTTCCGCCGGTTGCAACATCACGCAGCGCCAGGTCGGCGACCATACGCGCAGTTTCTCCTCGGCGCTCAAGGGCGCACTCCGCCAGGATCCCGACGTCATTATCATCGGCGAGATGCGCGACCTCGAGACGATCGCGATCGCCATCACTGCCGCCGAGACGGGTCACCTCGTCATCGGCACGATGCACACCGCCGACGCCGGTTCGACGCTGAGCCGGATGCTCGATGCGTTTCCACCTGCGCAACAGCCGCAGATCCGCGCGACCGTATCTGAATCGCTTCGCGGAATTATCTGCCAGCGCCTTCTGCCCGCAGCCGACGGCGGCAGCGCGCTCGCGTGTGAACTGCTCGTGGCAAACCTCGCCGTCGCAAATCTCGTGCGCGACAACAAGCTCCACCAGCTCAAGACGGTGCTGGAGACCGGCAATCGCGAGGGCATGAGCACGATGGACAACTCGATCATCGCGCTGTTCAAGGCAGGCCGCATCACCAAGGAAGTCGCCTGCGCGAGCTTCACCGATCGCAACTCGCGGCGCCTGATCGAGGTCGCCGCCTGACCATGGCCGCGATCGACACATTGCTCGCGGAACTTCTGCGCCGCGGCGGCTCGGACCTCCATCTCACCGCAAGCCTGCCTCCACGCGGGCGCATCAGCGGCAGCATGGAACCGATCGGCGACACGCCGTTCACACAGGAGACGATCGAGCCGCTCCTGCGAGAGATCTGTCCGCCGCACAAGTGGGGCGAGTTCACAGAGAGCAACGATCTCGACTTCGCCTACGAGGTGCCGGACCTCGCGCGTTTCCGCTGCAGCTACCTGCGCAACCACTGGGGCATGGCCGCTGTGCTGCGCCAGATACCGTCGCGCATCCTGACGTTCGACGACCTGAAACTCCCCGAGACACTGAAGCGATTCTGCGATCTCCGCTCGGGTCTAGTCCTGGTGACGGGACCGACCGGTTCCGGCAAGAGCACGACGATGGCTGCGATGATCGACTTCATCAACTCCACGCGAAAGCGGCATATCATTACGATCGAGGACCCGGTGGAGTTCGTCCACCCGAGCAAGCAGTCAGTCATCGTCCACCGCGAGATCGGCGAGCACACGCGCTCATTTGCCGCGGCGCTGCGCAGCGCGATGCGCTCGGATCCCGACATCATCCTCCTCGGTGAGATGCGCGAGCTCGAGACGATCCGCCTCGCGCTCAACGCCGCCTCGATGGGCATCCTCGTCTTCGGCACTCTGCACACGAACTCGGCACCGAAGACGATCGACCGCATCATCAACGTGTTTCCCGCCGAGGAGCAGAACCAAGTGCGCGTGATGCTCGCAGGTTGCCTCTCGGGCATCGTCTCTCAGCTCTTGTGCAAGCGAAAGGACAAGGGTCGAGTCGCAGTGCATGAGATCCTTCACCGCCACGAGGCGCTACCGAACATTATTCGCTCAGGCAAAATCGCCGACATTCGCTCTGTGATCGAGTCCGGCGTGTCGGAAGGGATGTCGCTCATGGACTCCGTCCTCATGGCCCGCTTCCGCGATGGCTCGATCACCGCGCGCGAGGCCTACATGAAGGCGAGCGAGAAGAAGACGTTTGAGCCGCTGGTCGCGCAGGAACATGCAGTGGCCGCTGTGTAACGTCTGGATACGCCTCGCGGGGTAGCGCAGATCGACTCGCCAGGTCTCGCGGGTCAAAGACCCGCGCTACTTCGGAAATCGCCGCGCTTGCGCGGCGATTTCCTAGGGTGACTCGTAGATCTCGATCAGTGCGATGCCACCGCCGCCGTTGCCTGTGGCGTGGATCGTGAACTCGCCGGTCGGGGCTATCACTCGCAGTGCTGCGTCCTTGCTGCCGTTTGGCAGGTCGAAGGCTCCTGTCGGTCCAAAATAGTCGCGAGTCGGTAGCTCCCAGTCCTCGTTCACGCCGATCGGCGTCGCGCCTGAGTAGGCGCGCAAGTGCGGATCTTGGACCACGGCACTTGGATTGGGCGGGTTCAGGTAGGGCGCGATTCCGGGACCGACTGCGCGTGCGAGCACAGACCTGGAGTTCCCGATCACCGCGGTGCCGAGGATGACGATCTGCCCCGGATTCATGGCGAGGCGGCACGACACGTTGGTGAGTCGCGTGCCGGAGTCGCGCGAGAAGTCGTAGACTTCGATCAACCCACGGGCGATCGGAGCGCTGTTGACCAGGTGCACCGTGTAGAGGCCGGGCCCGAGCGTGACTTTGAAAGCGGCGTCCTTGCTGCCGTTGCCCAGCGCGAATGCGCCGACGCGTAAGAAGTCTGCAGCGAGTGCAGAGTTCCAGTCGTTGTTCGACGCGAACTCGACGCCGTCGCTGTCATACACGGTGATCGACGGATCGGGCACGTGATCGGGAACGGTGTAGTTGGCCAGTTCCGGACCGATGCCGCGGATCAGCAGTGTCTTCGCTCCGGTGCCGGAGATGTAGAAACCCATGACCAGCGTGCGGTCGCCGGCGCCCGCGGAGGCGAGGCAGGAGACGTTGATGATGCGCGGGGTCGTATCGAGCGTCAGCGTGGCCGGATCGCTCGTGGCGCTGCCGGCGACGTTGGTGACCAAGCAGGTGTAGGTGCCGGCGTTGCCG
>DATKCJ010000238.1:0-8944 GCA_035513275.1 Opitutaceae bacterium | reverse complement strand
CAAACACGTGTTTGTGCAGAAGCCGCTCACGCACGACATCTGGCAGTCGCGCACGCTGCGCACGGCCGCGACCTACTACAATGTGATCACGCAGATGGGCAACCAGGGTCACGCGACCGAGGGCATCCGCCTGCAGAAGGAGTGGTTCGACGCGGGTGTGCTCGGAGACGTGCGCGAAGTGCACGCGTGGTTCAACGGTCCCGAATTCGTGAAAGGCCCCTACTTCCGGATCCCGGAATCGTTTCCGCCGAAGGGCGCGCCGGCTCCCGCGCACCTCGACTGGGACCTTTGGCTCGGACCCGCGAAAAAGCGGCCCTACGATCCAATCTACCACCCGCTCACCTGGCGCGGCTTCTGGGACTTCGGCAATGCCACTCTCGGCGACTGGGCATGCCACACGCTCGATGCGCCGTTCTGGGTGCTCGACCTCGGCGCGCCGAAGCGCGTGTCGATCGTAAACATCGATCCGATCCACGAGACATTTACCCCCCGCTCGTCGCATGTGCGGTTCGACTTCCCCGCGCGCGGCGACAAGCCGCCGGTGTCCTTGCACTGGTATGACGGCGGGCAGAAGCCGCCGCCGCCACTCAACTGGGACCGCACGAAGAACTGGCCCGGCTCCGGCATGCTCATGGTCGGCTCGAAGCAGACTCTCATGTCCGGCCCGCGCCCCGACAGCCCGCGCCTGCTCCCAGACGACGTTTGGGAAGAGTTTCGCAAGAACATGCCCGATGAGACGATTCCGCGCGTGAAGGGCGGCCCCTTCCAGGAGTGGATCCGCGCGATCAAGGGCGAAGGCCCGACGCCGGGTTCGCACTTCGAGTATTCGGCGCGGCTCACCGAGATGTCGCTCGTCGGCGTGATTGCGCAGCGCACCGGCCGCGACATCGAGTGGGACGACGCGAACATGCGCATCACGAACGTGAAAGGCCTCGAGAACATGGTGCGCCAGCCCGCGCGCCGCGGCTGGGACTACGGCCGCGAAGTCTGGCGTGCCTGAGCACCTCGCGGCCGCGCCGCTTTGTCAGTGCAACAACCGTAAGTCATGAAAAACCCGATTGATCGCAGGAACTTCATCAAAACATCACTCGCGGCGAGCACGCTCGCGATGATCCCTACCCTTCGCGGCCAGGAGTCCGCGCCACGGCCTTTGAAGGTCGGCATTGTGGGATGCGGCGGCCGCTCGCACCACAATCTTTCGACCTTCCTCGAGGCGGCGGCGCTTCTCGGCAGGCCCGTGGAAATCATGGCGATCGCCGACTGCTTCCAGGATGCGGTCGACTCGTTTGCCGCGAAGTTCTCCGTGCCCGCGGAGCGTTGCTTCACGGGATTCGACGCCTACCGCAAGGTGATGGCGAGCGACGCCGAGTTCGTGACGATGGCGACGCCCCCGAACTTCAGGCCGCTGCACCTCGCCGCGGCGGTCGAAGCGGGAAAGCACATCTTCATCGAAAAACCGGTCGCAGTCGACGCGCCCGGATGCCGCCGCGTGATCGAGCTGGGCGAACTGGCGCGCACCAAGCGCCTCGCGATTGTAGCCGGCTCGCAACGACGCCACCAAGGCAACTACCTGCGCAACAAGGCGCAGATCGACGCCGGCGCGATCGGAAAAATCCTCGGCGGCACAGTGAGCTGGAACGGCAGCGTGCCGTGGATCTGGGAGCGCAGGCCCGGGTGGGACGACCGCGAGTATCTCATTCGCAACTGGGTCAACTTCACCGAGGTGTCGGGCGATCACATCGTCGAGCAGCACGTGCACAACGTCGACGTCGCGAACTGGTTCATCGGTCGCACGCCTGTCAGCGCGATCGGCTTCGGCGGACGCGCGCGGCGCGAGTCGGGCAACCAGTTTGATTTCTTCAGTGTCGACTTCGACTACGGCGACGGCGTGCACATCCACAGTCAGTGCCGCCAGATCTCGGGCGCCTACAATCGCGTCGGCGAATTTTTCCGCGGCAGCGAGGGAATGGCCTATGGCGGCGGAAAGATCGAGGGCCGTGAAGTCGCCGTCCCGGAGATCAGCGTGCTATCCGAGGACGGCACGATTCAGGAAATGGTGAACCTCATCCTCGCCGCCGACTCGCAGGAGCCCATCAACGAAGCTCGCAGCATCGCGGAATCAACCGCGGCGACGATCATGGGTCGCATCTCGGCCTACACGGGAAGCATCGTCCAGTGGACGGACCTAATGACGAACGAGCAATCGCCTCACTACGCGATGCGCGTCGGCCCCGACCCGCTCGAATTCGAAACGGGCACGATCGTTCTCCCGTCAGAAAGCGTGTTCCCAATCCCCGGCGACGGCGCGCCGATCGCGCGCCGCGGTTGATTGCCGCGGCCGGCGACGGCGAAGGAAGGCTTGTAACGGCCGAAAGAGAAACCCGCGCTCTGCTTGCCCTCCGAAGCCTTGGCGAAGGAGGGGAGATCGCGTGCGACCGTTCGGAGGCGAACTTGCAGGTAGCCCGACCTCTCCGAGGGCGGGTGCCTGTTGTTCGCGCTACCCGTAGGGCAGGTCTCTGACCTGCCAAATCCGCGGGTCACAGACCCGCGCTACCCATGAGACTACTTCCCGATCGCCCAGCGCAGGGCCTCGCGCACGTGCGTCACGAACTCCGGCTCAGTGTAAGACTCCGGCGTGTGGCCGAGACCAGTGTAAAAAACGCGCCCGCCCTCGAACTCGTGGAACCACGCGATCGGGTGGTCGCCGCCCGGGGGCTTGCCGTCTGGATAAGTTGTCGGCGCGGTGCTGAGCACGGGCGTCACGTAGTCTGCGACCGGTTCGCGGAAGTCATACCACTCGTCGGTGCGCGTCCATGTGTCCCCAAGGTGCGCGATCGAGGGATGCCCGCATTCCTTGTGAACCTTGAGCGTGTTCTCCTGAACGTGCGGGTGCCGCGCGAAGCGCGCACCGGAGAGCTGACAGAACCACGGGTCGCCATACTCGGTGTCGGGCGTCGTGTGGATGCCGACGAAACCGTGCCCCGCGCGCAGGTGTTCGCGCATCGCCGCCATCTGTTCGTCGGTGAGCACGTCCTGCGTTGTGCTAAGAAACACGATCACGTCGAAACGCGCGAGATTCCCCGGTGTGAACGCCGCACCGTCCTCTGTGGCCTCCACGGCCCACTTCTCCTCGGCCGCGATCTTCTGGAGCATGGCAATCCCATCGGGGATCGACGCATGCCGGAAACCGGCGGTCTTTGAGAAGACGAGGACGGATGGGCCCGCGAAGGCCGTGGCATGCAGAAGCACGAGTGCGATGATGAGGAGGCGGGGTAGTTTCATGGATTGAGGCTCCACACGATGACACGCTTCGCCGGCTTTCGTTTCAAGCCCTCGCTTATCCGCTTGGCCGCGGCGCGAACTCGTGAGAACATCCGCGGTCTCAACAGCGCGCTTTCCGATGAATACCCGAATTGCAGCAATCACACTCATCCTCGCAACTGCCATGTCTGCCGATGAACTTCCGCCTCCTGAGGCGACCGAATATTACGAGCCGGTCCCACCGGTCGTATCGAGCCCCGAGGGCGGCGTGCCGTCCGACGCGATCGTGCTTTTCGACGGGACCTCGCTCGCCGCGTGGGAATCGGTCGAAGGCGGCGACGCACCGTGGTCGGTGAAGGACGGCGCGATGACCGTCGTGCCCAAGAGCAAGGACATCCGCACACGCCAGGGCTTCGGCGACGTGCAGTTGCACATCGAGTTTCGCTGCCCGGCCGTCGTCGAGGGGAAGGGTCAGGGTCGAGGCAACAGCGGCATTTTCCTCATGGAGAAATACGAGGTGCAGGTTCTCGATTCCTACGAGAACACGACCTACGTGAACGGCCAGCTCGGCTCGATCTACAAGCAACACCCGCCGCTCGTGAACGTCGCAAGGGCACCGGGCGAGTGGCAGCAATACGACATCGTGTTTGTCGCGCCGCGATTTGACGGCTCAGGCGCGGTCCTCTCGCCGGCGCGCTTCACCGTTTTACTGAACGGAGTCCTCGTGCAACACGACGTTGTGCTCCACGGACCGACAGAGTGGCGCGGCACGCCGCCGTTTAAGGCGCATCCGGCAAAGCTCCCGATTAGGCTGCAGGAGCACGACAGCGACCTCGTTTCCTACCGTAACATCTGGATTCGCGAGCTGAATCTGCCGTGAGGCGGGCGGGGGGTCCGGGTGTGTAGCCCGCTCCGTGAGGAGCGGGACTCTGTTGTCGGCCGCACCGCGACGGTCCCTGCTGTTCCGCGCAGGGCCACTTCGAACTGTAGAGCGCAATCGCCTTGCTGGCTTGCCTCCGATGTAGCCCGCTCCGGAAGGAGCGGGACTCTGCCGTCGGCCGCACCGCGAAGGTCCCTGCGCTCACTCGCAGGGCTACAAAAACTCGCGCTCCCCGCTCGATGCTATTGTTGGAGCCAGTTCTGCCTTGGAATCCGGAGGCGGGCTCGCAAGTGTCTCGCCGCCCGTAACCTTGCTCTCCCCCGAGTGGCCTGCTGCAAAGGGCCGCAACTCCAAATCCCGAAGCACTCGTCTTCATGCAAACCATAGACTGGTTCATCGTCCTCGCGTATTTCACCCTGCTCGTCGGCATCGTCTGGTGGTCGTCGCGGAAACAACAGACTGCGGCCGACTACTTTCTGGCAGGTCGCGAAGTGGCGTGGTTCGTCGTCGGCTGCTCGCTCCTCGCTTCGAACATCGGCTCGGAGCACATCGTCGGCCTCGCGGGCAATGGCGCCAGCAGCGGCATGGCAATGGCGCATTGGGAGTTGCACGCGTGGGTGATGATCCTTCTGGCGTGGGTGTTCGTGCCGTTCTACTACCGCAGCGGCGTCTTCACGATGCCCGAGTTTCTCGAGCGGAGGTTCAGTTCGAAGACGCGCTGGGTGCTCTCGATCGTGTCGCTCGTCGCGTATGTGTTCACCAAAGTTTCGGTAACGGTCTACGCGGGTGCACTCGTTTTCAAGACGCTGCTGCCGGACACGTTCGGCTCGCCCGAGAATGCATTTTGGATCGGCGCATTCACGACCGTCATCCTCACGGGCATCTACACGATCTTCGGCGGACTGCGCGCGGTGGTCTACACCGAGGTCGCGCAGACGGGGTTGCTCCTCGTCGGCTCGATCTTCATTACTTTCTTCGGCCTTAACCTCCTTGGCGGCTGGGGTGAGTTGAAAATCATGGCCGCGGCTAACGCGGAGAACTTCGCCCTCTGGCGCCCGCTTTCCGATCCGGAATTTCCGTGGCTCGGCATACTGATCGCGTCGCCTGTCGTCGGCATCTGGTATTGGTGCACCGATCAATACATCGTGCAGCGCACGCTCGCAGCGAAGAGCCTGCAGGATGCGCGGCGCGGTGCGATCTTCGGCGGCTTCTTGAAAGTCTGGCCGGTGTTCATCTTCCTCATCCCGGGCCTCATCGGCTGGGCGCTGCATCAAAAGGGGTTGATCTCGATCCCGATCAAGGCCAACGGCGACATCGATGGCGACACCGTTTTCCCGACGATGGTCGCCACGCTCCTTCCTGCCGGCCTGCGCGGAATCGTCGTCGCCGGACTTCTCTCGGCGCTCATGAGCTCGCTTGCCTCGCTCTTCAATTCCTGCGCCACGCTCTTCACGGTCGACATCTACGCCAAGCTCCGCCCCAACGCGTCGCAAGCCCGCCTCGTCGGCGTGGGCCGGCTCGCGACGGGCGTCGTCGTGGTGCTCGGCATCCTTTGGATCCCGATCATGCCCGCGATTTCGCAAGGTGGCCTCTACCAATACCTGCAAAGCGTGCAGGGCTACCTCGCGCCGCCGATCACGGCCGTGTTCCTGCTCGGCCTGTTCTCGCGGCGCATCAACTCGCAGGGCGCGCTCACGGGGCTGCTCGCCGGATTCGCGCTCGGGATGTTCAAACTCGCCGTGCAAGCAGGCGTCGGAAGCGGATGGATCACGGGGCCCGAGTTCCTGGTCTGGCTGGGCAACTTCAACTTCCTCTACTACTCCGGTGTCCTCTTCCTGATCAGCATCGGGATCGTCGTGGGCGTGTCGCTTGCAACCGCGCCGCCCTCAGCCGCACAGGTAGCGGGGCTCACCTACGCCTCGCTCTCGGCGTCAGACAAGGCCGAGATTCGCTCCTCGGCGGATTGGAAGGACTACCTGGGCACTGCAATTGTGCTGGGACTCGTCGTCGGTCTCTACGTTTACTTCTCCTTCTGGACCAATTGAGCTGCGCTGCTGACTGCAGTTGTAGGGAAAAGTTGCACGGGCTCACTGCTCCCGCGGGTTGACGCATCCGGACTTTTCGTTCCGATTCATGGGATGCGCCCTGCCGGAAGCCGGGTGCCTGAAACCCAATGAGCACTCCCCAAGGCAACCTCGTCACTCAATCACTCGCCTGCACGTTCGCATTCTGGACACTCCGCCTCTGGCTGGGCCTTCGCGCGCTGTTCGCCGGCCTCGAAAAATATTCGGGAAAGTCGACCGAGACGGTGCCGCTGCTCGACGAGTTCGGCAGCCCCGACATCTCAGGCGCGATGGTCGCGCTGGACAAGAAGGTCTACGGCCTCTCGCACTACCACGCGCTCCCTCAATCGCTTGCGACTGAACTCGCGGCGGAGCCGTTGATCCCTGGTTGGGCGCTCAGCGCCTACTCCGCGGTCCTCGGCCCAGTCCTGATCCTCCTCGGCCTCGCGCTCCTGGCCGGATTTGCCACAAGGACCACGCTCTTCGTAATGGGACTGGTCTACACCTCGCTCACGATCGGCCTGATTCTTCTCAAACAAGACGCCGGCATCGCCTGGCTGGCAATCCATGTTCTTATGATTGTCGCCGCTCTCAGACTCGTGGAGCACAACCGGCTCTCAATCCTGTCGAAATGGTGAACGCCATGACCGAGCCAGCCTCCACTTTGCCGACCCGCCGCGATTTCTTGAAGACCGGCCTTGCCGCCGGCGGCCTTGTGCTCGCCGCGCCCGCCATCCTCCGCGCACAGACGCCCGGTGCGGACGCCATTAAAGTCGCCATAGTCGGCATGGGCGCTCAGGGCCGGGTGCTGCTGGACGCGATGCTCAACATCCCCGGCCTCAACTTCACCGCGGTATGCGACGTCTGGGATCTCTCGCGCACCTACGGGGTGAACCGGCTGAAAAAGGCCGGCTTCTCGCCAAACGCCTACACCGACTTCGAGGACATGCTTGCGAAGGAGAAGGACCTCGACGTGGCGATCATCGCCACGCCGGACTTCTGGCACGCGCCGCACACGAACGCCTGCCTCAAGGCCGGCCTCGACGTCTACTGCGAAAAGATGATGGCGCACACCGTCGAAGACGCGCGCTCGATGGTCCGCACCATGCGCGAGACCGGCAAGCTCCTGCAAATCGGCCACCAGCGCCGCAGCAACCCGCGCTACCTGCACGCGAAGAACAACCTCCTCGCCAAGGCGCGCATTGCAGGCCGGATCACCAACATCAACTCGCAGTGGAACCGCGCCGTCTCCGACGACTTCGCGTGGCCGAAGCGCAACGAGATCCCCACCGACACGTTGAAGCGCTACGGCTACCACGACATGCACCAGTTCCGAAACTGGCGCTGGTTCAAGGAGCTCTCCGGCGGCCCGATCTCCGATCTCGGCGCGCACCAGATCGACGTCTTCGGCTGGTTCCTCGGCGTGCGACCGCGCAGCGTGATCGCCGCGGGCGGTGCCGACTACTACACGACGCACGAATGGCATGACAACGTGATGGCGATCTTCGATTACGAGGCTCCCGAGGGAGTCGTGCGCGCATTCTACCAGGTTCTCACCACCACGAGCGCCGGCGGCGGCTACTACGAGATGTTCATGGGTGACGAGGGCTCGTTGAAGATATCGGAAAGCCCCGCGAACACGAAGATCTACCGCGAGGACCGCGCGCCCGACTGGGAAAAGTGGATCGCGATGAACTACCTCAAGCGCAGCGCCGGGGCACCAGAGCCCGGGCAGACTGCGAAAGTCGACGTGCGCGAGACCGCGCCGCTCGTGGCGTTTGAGATTCCCATCGTGCTCGACAAGCTGCTGCACCAGCCGCACCTCGAGAACTTCTTCTCCGCCGTCCGCGGCAAGGGCACGCTCACGTGCGATGCTGCGCACGCGTTCGAGAGCGAGGCCGCCATCTTCGCAGTCAACCCCGCAATCGCGGCGCGCCGCGCCTACGATTTCAAACCTGAGGATTTTCAAGCCTGATGATCACACGAGCCATACTACCCGCATTGTTCATCGCAGTCACTGCGACCACCGCGCTCGCCGACGCGCCGCTCAAGGTCGAGATTCCGCGGCCCAAGGTCACACGCACTCCCGTGCCGATCTCGCTGCCGCACCTCGAGGCGCCGAACACGCCGCAGCCCGAGATCCTCGTGCCCGACGGCACCGTCAATCTCGCCGAAGGCAAGGAAGTCACCGCGAGCGACCCCTACCCAGTCATCGGCGATACGACGCTCGTCACCGACGGCGAGAAGGAGTCCGAGGAAGGCTACTACGTCGAACTTGGCGAAGGGCTGCAGTGGACGCAGGTCGACCTCGGCGCCCCAGCCACGCTCTACGCAGTGGTCGTCTGGCATTACCACGGCCAGGCACGCGCCTATCACGACGTGATCGTGCAGGTGTCCGACGATCCCGAGTTCAAGACCGGCGTAACCACGCTCTTCAACAACGACCACGACGACTCCTCGGGCCTCGGCAAAGGGCGCGACCCCGCGTATCTCGAGACGAACAAAGGCCGCATCATCCCCGCAAAGGGAGCAGTTGCGCGCTACGTGCGCCTGATGAGCAACGGAAACTCGAGCGACGGCCTCAACCACTACATCGAGGTCGAAGTATTCGGCGTGGCGAAGGGCTGATGGATTGCTGTGTAGCCCGCTGCGGAAGCAGCGGGACTCGGAGGTAGGGGCGCTAGTCCTCAAGCGCCCTTTCCGTTGAGCGACGTTCTAGGGCGGCTGGGGACTGTACTGT
>DATKCJ010000237.1:0-51230 GCA_035513275.1 Opitutaceae bacterium | reverse complement strand
CCGAGGAACACCCACGGTCCATTCGGAAGACCCACTGCGTGGTAACCGAGATCGAGCACTCCTATGGGCGCCCCCATGGCGTTGAACATCGTGACAAACGCGTGCGAGAGAGCCTCCGCGCCCGACATCGCATCGTCGCCCGAGCCGCCGTGCAGCCAGTCGCTTCCAAGACCACCAAAGATGATGTCGTCGGCAAACGGTGTGTTCGTCGCGTCGTCCGGGTACTCGTCGTCGAGACCCAGCCAGTTCGGGTCGTAGCTGAACGGCGTGAGATCCGCAGACTTCTTGAGCGCGCCGGAAATGTTGATGGTCGCAATCTGGAGGTCGCCCGGGGTCGAGATGAGCTCGTCGAGGACTGTGCCGTGCGAATACTTCTTGCTCGGGTCGTTAGCGAGGAGGCCGGCAACGTTGTTCAGCGGCTCTCCAAGTGTGCTGTTGCGGCTCGTGTAGATGAGACCGTCGTCGCCGAGCACGCCGTCCTTGCCGGTGCCGCCGGAGATCCAGTCGTTCCCGTAGCCGCCGATCAAGTCGTCGTCGCCCGGGCCGCCGAACATGAGGTCGCTGCCGGTCATGCCGAACATGATGTCGTCTCCGGCCTCACCGTGCATGAAGTCCGCCGCGCCGTTGTCGAGCGGCTGGCCAAGCAGATGAGCTGCACCGTTCACGTAGGGATTGTCGGGATCATCCGGCGTATTGTAGTCCGCGCCGCCAAGGTGGTAGTCGATCTGCTCCATCGCGCGCGGGATGATGCGCACGCCGCCGGCATAGTCGTCGTAGTTGAACGTCAGGAACAAGCCGGTCGTCGCGCTGACCAGGCGGTAGATGTTGGCGTTGTCGCCCATCATGAAGTCTGCGTCGCTCGCGTGGCCGGTCGGCAGCACGTTGACGGACTGGTCTGCGTTGTAGGTGGCGAATGCAATGCCGTTGATGTTCTCGCCGATATCGTTGCGCTCGGTGCGGATGCCCGCTCCGCCGAACATGATGTCGGAGCCGTCTGGCCTCTTCGAGTGGGAGTCGAGTCCGTAGAGCGCGGAGCTGCCTCCGATCATGTCGTCCTGGCCAAGGCCGCCGAACATGAGGTCGGCACCACCGTTGCCCTCCATGTAGTCGCTGCCGTCTGTAAGCTGCTCAGGGATGTTGAAGAAAAGATCGACGTAGGAGTCGGACAGTTCCGGAGCGCCTGGATTGTTGTCATCCGGCAGGCCCGGGGCTGTGACCGGCCAGCGCAGGTAGACCGCGAGCGTCTCCACAAGGTCGATGCTGCCATCGCCCTGCATGAGGTCGTCGCCGAGCTGGCCAAACATGCGGTCTTCGGCGGCGCCGCCGGCCATGATGTCGCGACCGTAGCGGCCCTGCGCATTGCCTTGGATGTCGAAGTCGTGATCGAGGAGCGTGACGTCGCGGCCGTCGGCGCCAGTCGGATTCGGCCTGCCATTGGTCGAAATCTCGATGTTCGTCGTGATCGTGTCGGCGTCAGTCGTGTAGATCGATGTGGCGGTGAGCGAGCGGAAGCGCGGATCGTTGGTGTCGCCACGGCGCCAGATGATGGCGTTGTCGCCGGCCATGACATCGTCGCCGTCGTCGCCGTCCATGATATCGTTGAAGTCCTGAGTCTCGTCGCCGTCGCCGGGATCATTGGTGATGGAAACCTGGATGACGCCTGCCAACCCGAGCTCGTCCCAACCGCTGCGAACGTTGTGGCCGCCGATCATGTCGTCGTCGTGGTGGCCGCCCCACATACGGTCGTCGCCCTGCTGGCCGAGCATGTTGTCGTCGCCGCCCTGACCCCACATGCGATCACCTTCGCCGCCATCGTTCTGACCGACGTCGATCGCGAAGAAGTTGCGCGAGTGCAGCGAGTCGCGCCAGTCGCCGGCGCCGTTCCACATGGCACTGAACTGCGGGTAGAGCCGGCCGTGGTCGCCGAACATCAGGTCGCCGCCGTCGCCAGCGCCGCTGTTGTCCGCCGTGCCGGAGACGATGCCGCCCAAGGCGCCGAATCCGTTATCGCCGAAGAGCGTGTCGGAGTCCGTGCCGCCGAGGATAGCGTCGTTGCCGTCGCCGCCCCAGATCCAGTCGCGACCGCCGTTGAGCTTTTGCTCTGTGGTGACGAGGTCGAGCGTGTCGAGGTCGGTGTCCGGGCCACCTTGGAACTGATCCCATAGCGCAGGATTCTCGAACCCGACGTCAATTCCTGAGAGATTATCGAATCCGCCATCGGACAGCCACTCGAGCGCGCCATTGTCGCCGAGTATGATGTCGGCGCCGTCCGCGCCGCTCTTCACCGCAAGGCGAGAAACGAAGGTCCAGTCGCCGTTTATCGGACTGTCGAAGTCAGGCGCCACAAACACGACGAGTACACCGTCGCCATAGAGGTAGTCGCCCTCGACGCCGCCAAGGATGATGTCGCTCTTCGCGTTGCCGGCGATCGTGTCGACCCCGCCGGTGTTGAGGGCGGGAACGTTCGGATCGTAATTGTCATCGGTCGTGCGGATCAGGTACACCGCCGAGCCGAGCACGAGCTTGAGGTCGCCTCCTGCGGGCGGCAGCGGGTCGGGCGCGGTGACGAGGAAGATGTCTGCGTTGTCGCCGATGAGCGTGTCGTTGCCGTCGGCGGCGAGGCTCGCGGCGTTCGGCGTGGCGCGGTCGCCGTAGATGACATCGCCACCTGTGCCTCCAATACCTACGTCGCTCCCGGCGTCGCCGGAGATGATGTCGGTGCCGCCGAGTGCATCCTCGTAGGAGCGGATGAGGTCCAGCGTGGTGCGGTCGGTGTCGCCGTCGAACGCGAAGTCGACGACGCCGTTGTCGCCCACGAGAATGTCGTCGCGATCGAGTGCAAGACTGCCTGCGGTCGGTGACTCGCGATCGCCGTAGAGCAGGTCGACACTGCCGTTGTTGACACCGCCGAAGATGATGTCGGCGCCGGCATTGCCCGACATCGTGTCGGCGCCGCCGGTGGTTTCCAGAGTGTCGCTCGTGCGGATGCGATCGATCGCAGATGCGTAGGGCATTGCGGCGACCTGGGCGGTCAGCCGGCCGATGCTGGTGTTGGGCACTCCGATCGGGTCCCCATCGTCGTCGAAGTCAGGTTCCTCGAAGTCGATGTTGAACCAGACCTCGCCGTTGTCGCCGAGCATGATGTCGTCGCCGTCGGCTGCGCCGCTCGAGCCGGTCGGGTCGTCGCCATACATGAAGTCGCCCGCTGTGCCGCCGATGAGGATGTCGTGTCCCTCGTTGCCGGAGATGATGTCGACGCCGCCGAGGTTGTCCGGATAGGAGCGGACAAGGAAGAGCGGGAACGACTCGAGCCAGAACTCGTTGCCGAAGAAGTTCAGATCGAATGTCGGGAAATCGTCGCCAGCGAATTGGTGCCACCCGGCGCCAAGCCCGGGCGCGTAAAAGAGTACCTCGCCTTGGTCGCCGATGACGATGTCGTTCCCGAGTCCGCCCGAGATGATGTCGCTGCTGGAATTCAGACCACCGAAGATGATGTCATCGCCCCACTGGCCGTTGATGCTGTCGGATGCGCCCGACTCGGCTGCACCGGCATAGGTGGTGAACATCCGGGTGATCCGGTTGAAACGATCCGAAGGATCGAATTCGATTCGGCCGTTGTCCCCGAAGATGGAATCGTTTTCGGAGATGTCTTCCAAGGGCGTCTGGCTTCCCTGCGCGGGATTCTGGAAGCCGAAGATGACGTCCTCGTTGCCGCCGCCGAAGATAAAGTCGCCGCCGTCGTTGCCAGAGATGGTGTCCACGCCGTCGAAACTGAGGTTGGCGATTGCCTCAATCGCCTGATAGCGGCGGCCATATAGCTCCACGCGCCCGCCGTCGCCGATCAGCACATCCTGACCGAACGGCCGCGGACCGAAGAGCGGCTGGGTCGGGTCGAAATCGCCATAGATCGTGTCGTTTCCGCCGCCGCCGAACACGATGTCGTTTCCATCGCCGCCGGCGATGTAGTCGTCACCGTCCGTCGCGAGCGGCTCGGTGGCATAAAGGTCGGGCGTCGTGTTGGTGCTCTGGGTTGCCGTCTCCGGATCGTAGCCGTCGTTGCGGGTGAGGTCGCCAATCTTGATAAGCTCAGTCTCGTCCCCGTCACCGATGAGCTTGTGGACGCCGCCCGAGTCTGTGCGGATGCGAGATCCGAGTTCGTTTGACGCGAGCATGCCCGAGGTGTCCGTAAAGAACAGGAATACGACCAGACCGTCGTCACCGAAGACGATGTCGGCACCCGTGCCGGCGTTGATGGTGTCGTCGTCGGCGCCGCCGAAGATGATGTCGCCACCGGCCTCGCTGTTGTAGGGCAGGTCCGCGCCCGCGGGCATCCACGGTCTATCGACGAAGCCTGCACCGATTACGTCGTCGCCCTGATCGCCAAAGATAATGTCGGCGCCGCGATTGCCGTGGATCCGGTCGTCGCCGCCCTGACCGCGGATGAAGTCGTTGCCGTCGCCGCCCTCGATGTAGTCGCCGAGGTCGTCAACAGGATCGATATCATTCGCGAGGTCATCGGGATCGAGGCCGAAGTTCGCCGGACCAAACGGGTCGCGGTATCCGAAGATAATATCGTCGCCCTCGTCGCCAAACAGCCAGTCGGAGCCGGCGCCGCCGTAGACGATGTCGTTGCCGGTCCCGCCGAGGACGACGTCGTTGTCGGAACCGCCGTCGAGCAGGTCGTTACCGGGCCCGCCGAGTATGGTGTCGTTGCCGGCGCCGCCGTAAATGCGGTCGTTCGCACCGATGCCGCGCGTGATGATGTTTGCGACATCGACAAAGCCGTTCGACGTCGGGATTCCTCCACTCGAGGCCGGGCCTTCGAAATAGCCGCCATCGCCGATGAGCAGGTCGTTGCCCTCCCCGCCGTAGATGAGGTCGTATCCGCCGCCGCCAAAGACGATGTCGTTGCCCTCGCCACCGCGGATCGTGTCGTCGCCGTCGTCGACCGTGGCGAGCGCGCGGAAGCGGATCATATCCACGTCGGAACCATCGACGTTGAGCACGAACTCGCTGACCGATCCGTTGTCGCCGAACAGCCAGTCGTCCCCACCTCCGCCGTCGATCTTGTCGTTGCCAAGACCGCCTACGATCAGGTCGCGACCGTCGCCGCCGGTCAGCGTGTCGTTACCCAGCCCGCCATACATTTCGCCGCCCGCCTGGCCGCCCACGACAACGTCGTCGCCCGCACCGGCGTCGACAAAGTATTTGATCCCGTCACCGAGCCCGTCGAGGTTGATGACGTCGTTGCCGTCGCCCCCGTAAACAATGATCAGCTTGTTGTCGCCGATATGATAGCTCTGCGCGGCGCTTTCAGCGACGTTGAATTGGTCGCTCCAGACAAGCACCTCGTTCGAGGAGACGCTCTTGACGTAAATTTGCTCATCGATGTCGCGCGTGTCGCCATTGAGACGCGACGCCGAGTTCGGTCCGATGTTCAGCACGAGGGCGCCGTCGCCACGCTCGGTGGCGAGGATGGGCTCGCGGTCGAACTCGATGGAGAACTCGACGATCGTAATCGGCGGTGTAATCTCGAAGGTCTTCTCGAAGAACAGGAACTCGATGAAGGCCCGTAGTTGCACCGCGACATCGCCGAACACATCGAAGATCGCGATCGGCGCGGTTGCGGGACCGCCGCCATACCTGAACTCGTAAAGGAAGTTGCCCACGAGCTCATCAATGCGCACTTTGCCGTCGCCGTCCGGGTCGTAGAGATCGAAGTTGATCGTGAGGATGATGCCGCCCTCGACGCCTGCAGTGGCGATGCCGAGATTGATCTCCGCGCCGGCGAAAAGTTCGCCACGCAGGATCAGCTCGGGAACATCGGTGCCGGCGCCATTGGGCTGGTCGGTGTCGTTGACGTAGAATCCTGCCAGCAGGTCGAGCGGGTTCGAGAAGTTGCCCTGGGCAAACTTGCGCACGCCATAGGTGTCGTAGCCGAACGCGAGATCGATCGTGAGACCGACGCTTCCGGTGATGCGCGCGAACAGCGGGCCCCATATCGGGAACTTCTGCACGTAGGTGAAATCGACGCCAAACGGCGGCAGGTCGTACTCGACGAGCGCGATGTCGCGCCCCAGCAGGAGGCCGAAAGCGAGCGATGGGTTATCGAGGAGCGGGAAGCTGAAGTTGCCGGCTCCCGGCGCGGTCTTGTTGAGCAGGCTCTGGCTTAGTTCCTTGGACTTCCCGTCTGCAGACTCGGCGAGCTTCTCGGCGAAGTCGTCGACAATCTGCCCGGTATCGCCGAGGAAGGAGTCGAAGTCGAAGTCCGGATCGTCGCTTGAGTCTCCTAGATCAAAGGTGGGCAGCGCGAGGTTCTCGGCGAATTCGCCATTGCTCAGGTTCGGGTTGGCATTATCCCGATCGAACAGCGTGAAATCGCCCAATGGGATGAGAAGCTCCGTGTCGCTGCTGATCCCGGCGATCTCGTTCACGAGCGTTATGATGTCGGCGATCGCGTAGATCATGCCAGTGTCGACGACGCCGAACATACCGGCGATGTCGAGAAGCGTGATCGTGCGACCGGCGAGGTCCGATAGGACCGGGATCCGCGTCGTGAACACGTCGATGACCGGCTGCAGCGGCTTCGTGATCTCGGCGATCTTGTTGACGATCGGGCCGAGGAAGTCGCTGAGGAACGACCCCATATCCAGCCTGACGTCGTAGAAACCAACGAAATGAAGGCTCGAGGCGAAATCGAACTCGTCCGAGAAGATATCGCCGGTGTCCCAGTCTAGACGGAAGCCAGCCTTTAGTTTCGGAAGAAGCGCTGAGATCGTGTCTGGAAGGATGGCGTCGTTGAACTGAAGGGTGAGCATCAGGTCCACCACGGCTTGGGCAGACAGGCTGACGTCGATATCCATGAGCCCGAGTTCGGAGAACGAAAGGCGCTCGTCGTCGGGGGCCTGGCCGTTGAAGACATCCACGACGAACTCCGCGTGGAAGAAGGTGCCTTCGTCCTCCGCGATGAGTTGCAGGAAGCCGAGCCTGCCTTCGATCTCCGATCCGGGGGGAAGGCTGATATCGACCTCGACGGTAAGTTCCTCGTTTCCGGTAGGCCCGATTCCGTGTCCACCCATCAGGATGAACGCGCCGTCCGAGCGGCTGATGCCAAGACTCAGCGCCAGGTTCCACGTGATGTTGATCACAAGGCCCGAGTCCATCGAGAGCCCGAGCGCAGGGAACCCAAGATCGAACTTGATCTCGACCGGAGGCGTATAGGTATCGCCAAGTGCGAGCTTCCAAATGTAGCCGTCGCCGTCGTCGATCTCCTCGGTTTCGATTGAGTTGAGGAGGCCAAGACCTGAGATGGGGTTGGTCAGCCCAAGGAATTGCTGGAGCGGCATGCCGCCGAAGTCGATTCCGTCGCTGCCACCGCCCAACAGAGCCTCGAGAAGCTTCTCGATCAGCTCTTCACCGGCGTCCGGCGACTGCTCGACGAACTGACGGATCGGCTCGAGGATCTTGCGGCGGATGTCCTCGATGAAGTCTGCCCCGGAGGAGAGCTTGTCGCCGATGAGCGGAAGGTCGAATCCGAAGACCTCGCCGTCGAGAATGTCCTGCAGGCCCGCAAGGAAGAAATCGAGGGTGTCAAGGAGCTGCGGCAGGCTGTTGAAGGGATTGAGCTGCGCGAGGTCGATGAAACTGAAGTCCGGCAGCGAAAGCGTGTTCGGATCGGACAGATTCGGTGGTGTGAAGATTGGGCTGCTCAGCACAAGCGCGTTTCCGTTAGCCTGGCTGATGTCGAGGACGATGTCTCCGAGGTAGGTGGAGTCGTCCGGGAAGAACACGGGCAGGGTAGCCTTGATCTCGCCGAGGAAGTTCGGCCCGAAAGCTGCCCCGCCGTCGCCATCGACCAAGTCGGTCACGTCGCCATCGATCAGGGTGAATGCATCGTCTCCCTGAACGAAGGCGCCGTTGTCCATCCCGAACTCGACATTGATCTCGGCCGAACCGTCGCGGATGAAAATTCCCATCGGACCGATGGCCGCGTTGAAAACAAGATTGTCTGCCTTGGCCTTGATGGCGCCGAACAGCCCGGTCGCGTTTTCGAACAGGTAAACATCGCTCGGGGTCACCAGATCGATTCCGAAGGAAAGGTGCGTGTCCAGATAGCCGATGACGCTGAGCCCGGCGCCGCCTTGCAGGTCGACAACCTCGGACCCGCCGAGGAAGTCGACCTCACCGAGATCGAGGTCGACGGAGCGCGACTGCACGAAGCTGACCGGGATGCGGAGGTCGAACCGCATCAGGTCTTCCGTCCCATTCAGGTCCAGCAGGTCGAATGCGATCAGATCGCTCGGCAAGAGGATTCCGCGCGCCTCGAAGAAGGCATCGCGCTCGGCGGCATCGGCAAATTCCGGCAAGCCGAATCCCTGGCGCAGTGCCTGGGCGAGGCTTTGGAGTCCACCGGACGGGTTCAGACGCACAGTCTCGATGGCGGCAGCGAAACGGTTCGCAACGTCGAGGAGCGCGTTGATGCTCTCCCCGAGGAGTGGGATATCCTGAGCGAGGAATCCGAAGCCATTGAACTCCGCCAGGAAGTCGGCGAACGTCTCGAGAGCGTCGAGCACATCGTCGAGCAAGAGCGTCTCGAAGTTCGCAAGCGTGCCGAGGTTGACGTGTGTGACGTCGACGTCGCCGATCGGCAGGAGACGGACGCTGTCGATTGCATCGCTGTTCTCGGACTGGTATTTCTCGAGTGCGCCGAAGCCTACAATGTCGAAATTCACCGACGGGTCGGCGGGCAGCTCAAACAGGCCGTCGATGATGTCGGAGGCCGGCCATATCTCGACGCTCAGGTCGAAGTCCGTCTGCGTGCCGCCCGTCACCACAGGCAGATCGACCAGCTGCCACAAGTTGGAGATCGTGTTCAGCGCGCTGAACAGCTCGTCGAGATTCACCCGGCCGTTTCCGTCGGTGATGAAGGGCACGCTGACCTCCGCGTCGTACAGCACTAGGTCCGCAGCAGAGGTGAGGCGGATGCCGACGAAGCCGAAATTCCCCTCCGCTGTGGCGACTCCGTCGGTGCGCAGCTCAATGGTCGCGGTGAGGTTCGGATCTTCGATGAACACGCGATCGAGGATGTCGAGCGTGGCGATTCGCGCGCCTTCGATGGAGCCATCGGGGCTGCCAGCGGCGGCGGCTTCGTATTGGCCGACATCGAGCTGTGTCGTGTCGCTCGCGAGGATCCCGAGTTGGAGCGCGGCAGGCGAGCCATTGACGGCGACGACGCGGAAGACATTCGGGTTGTTCAAATCGAACCCAGGCTCCGAAAGCACCAGGCCCGAGCCGTCCGACCGAATACCTATCGTCAGCCGGTCGCCGATGGTCCCGACTTCCGCCCCGGATACATCGAAGAGCTTTTGGCCAAGAATCGAATCGAGGAGGTCCTGGATCGTCTGGGGTTCCGGTACATCCGCGACAATCTTCGTATCCGACAGCTTGAAGCGAAGAACATCGTCCGAGTTCTCGCGGTCTACCAAATCGTCGAGTTCGACACGCCCGTAAGTCCCGTCGGAGAAATAGATGACGAAGTCCGCTCGGTCAGCTTCGTTCGACTGATTGCCTCCGCCCGTCGGCACGAGGCCAAGCTCGGTCGCGAGGGTCGAGTCGCCCGGCGCGGTGATCGAAAATCCGGTGACTTCCTCCGCCGCCACGCTCGGATCCGCAACAAGGGCCGATCCGCCCTTCACGGTCTTCAGGCCGATCACGATCCGGTCGCCCTGCACAACCGCGATGAGCGGATTGTCATTCGCCGTGATTGTGTTGTCGCCCGGCCAGTAGGTGGTGATGAAGCCGGCGTTCATCGCTTGGTTCAGATCCGCGGCGAGATCGAACAGATTGCGGTTTGTGATCGTCGCCTGATCGTTGAGCGTAGCGTTCCAAGCGAGGTTGCCGTTGACCGGATCGGTCACGGCGATGCTGAAGGCCGCGGGCGCCGTCACCCCGAAGGAAACCGGGGCCAGCAGGTTCGCCACGATGCGCAGCGCCGAATCCGCCGAGGCATTGTTTTGAAAGCCGATCTGCTCGCCTTCGCCGGCGACGTCGAATCCGGTGACGGTGATCGAAGCTATCGAAGGATCGATCGCTCGGAAGACGAGGTTCAGTCCGTCGTTCGAAGCGATGATCCTGCCCTTCAGTGCGTCGATGCCGTTGAGCTCCTCGTTCAGGTTGCGTACCAGACTGAGAATCGTGGAATTGTTGGCGGTTTCGCTGGCGGAAAGCTGCACCTGCGTGCCGTTGATGTTGAAGTCAAGATCCACGCCCAGGCGGCCGAATGGATTCGAGATCGTGTCGCGCGCGCGGAGAAGCACTCCGGTGGAAAGGGCATTATTTACCTCAGCGACGTTCACACCGGCCGCTGTCAGGTCTGCCTCCGCGGCGGCATCGTCCAAGCCGAGCTTGTTTGCCGCGCTCAGCTCAGGTGTCACGAAGAACCCGCGCACTGAGCTATTGATGGCAAAGAGAATCAACGTGCTGCCGCTGCGGCCGGCGACGATGTCGCTTCCGAGTCCGGCGGCCACCAGCGCCGCATTCACGTCGTTGACGAGGTCGGAGAGGGTCGAGTTGTTGTTGCTCCAGCTCTTGTTGGTGCCAGGGTCATCTTCGGGTGTCTGGCGCACGGTCACGATCTTCGGGCCTTCAAGGACTCCGCCGCGTTGGATCGAGATCGAGAACACGACCTCATCTCCGGGAATCGGTCCGGCCATCGGCTCGGGTGCGATCAGGTATGCAGTCGATGCGGATTGAGACGGAAGTCCCAACTCAAAATAGGCGGAATTCCCAGACGAGGTGCTGATCCGCAGCGCGGTGATTGCCGCGCCGGCTGCTGTCGGCCGCAACACGATCCGTCCGGTGTCGCGATCACCCGTGCCCGATCTCTCGGCGACCGCCTCGACAAGCAGGTTTCCACTAATGGTGCCATCGTCGGTAACCTCGGCCTTTTTGAGGGCGTTGTTGATGTCGGCAAGAAGGTCCGCGAAGGTCAAGTTATCGCTGGTGAACGGCCAGTCGTAATTCGGAAGCTCGTCATCCGGCTGCTCGTTCCGCAATATCCTGACATCCTCGTAGGTGGTCGTGCCGCTATTGGTGACGAGCGTGATGTCAAAGAACGCGTCGCTGGAGAGTCGGCCAACGATCGGCTCGATGTCGATGAGCGAGCTGAGCGCGATGTTCGTGTTTACCGTCACGCCGCGGCCGTCGTTGAGATCCGTGAGGAGCAAGGAATCGAGATCCAGTGCCGCCGCGGCGTCGCCAAGCTTCACGCCGAGCGTGAAGGCAAACCGGCCCTCGCCGCTCAGGAAGAGCATGCTCTCGGTGACGAAGTCCCCCAGCGGATCGAGGTCGAGCGCAAAGTCCATCGGCACAGACACGCCCTCGGGCTGGTCCTGCGGTTGAAGGATGGGCGTCGCCGCGAGGTCCCCTTCAAGATTGTGGTCGGTATCCAGCCTGTAAGT
Source organism: Opitutaceae bacterium (assembly GCA_035513275.1). Lineage (GTDB taxonomy): Bacteria > Verrucomicrobiota > Verrucomicrobiia > Opitutales > Opitutaceae > DATKCJ01. The sequence goes on along the minus strand of DATKCJ010000237.1, from coordinate 39,771 downwards.
GAGCTCCTTCGTAGTCACATCGTAGGTGGCGTCGATAAGCTCCATCACGAAGTCCCGGATATCGTCGTCGACGGCGCCAAAGATGTCGTAGCCGCGCTCGTCGAGGATGATGTTGACGATCTCGGCAAGGCGATACTCGAGCTGCTGGGCGTTGGTGAACATCGTCACGAGCTGATATTCCCCGCCAAACTCAAGCTGCACCCAGGCCATCAGCCGCTGCTTGTCGTCGATGTCGTCGGGCCAAGTATCAGCCTCCGGCCGAACGACTCCATCAACCCCGCCGTCGATCAGGAACGTGGCGCGCATCATGGCGCCAAAGTTGAGGATGCTAGCGAGCGAAGCCTGGGCGAACGGCAGGTCGAACGCGGTGAAGAGCTGCGTGGCGACCACGCGATCCAGCCAGATCGCCACTTGATTGATGATGCCGAGCATCTCGGACGGCCCGAGGACGTTGAAGTCGAGCATCTCGACCATGCCGGCGTCGAACTGCAGGTCGAACTTGGCCTTGATGACTTGTTCGTCCTCCCCTGGAATCGTGTCGACGACAACCGGCTGGATCGCGAATCCATCCGCAAGCGTGCCCGCCGGGGGTTCCTGATCGAACGGATCGAGGTCGACGTTGATCGTGCCCGTGGGCAAGTAGTCGGTGTCGTCAGGCTTCTCTATCCCGGGAAGCGCTTGCAACTCGAGGTCGACCTCAAAGTTTGAACTCGCATCGGGTGTGAACACGAAGATCTCAGCACCATATTCGCTGAGCTCGCCGATCGTGATCTTCTCAACGGTGTCGAAGAAGATTGTCTTGCTGATTTCCAACGAGGGGCCGTCTCCCGACGTCCAGAATTCCAGCCGGTCGTTGCCGTTCGCGTCCTGAACCGTGATGACGCCGAGCCCGGCGGCATCGAGGGCATCTTGGATCGCGTCGATGAAGTCGTCCACAGTCACCTCATAATAGTCAGCAGTCGGATCCGGCTCATCCACGAAGGTCGCGTCGAATCCGGGGACCACAACCCTGACCGGAAGTGCGCCGTTCAGGCTGATCAGGAAGGAGAATTCAGGGACTGAGAACGGATTCGCGTCCGTTCCGATGTAGGTTGAGACCGCATTCGCCTCGATGAACACGATTCCAAGGTCAATGGCGTCGATCGCTGCGAGTTCGTCCTGGATGCCGGCCACGGACGGAGTCGTCGAGACGAGCGTGAATGCGATCTTGCCGCCGCTGTCGCTCACTGTGATCAAGCCGCTGCCAAACGCCGCGTTGACCTTCCCTTGGATCAAAGTGACCAAGTCGCCAATTTCGTCGAATCCATCGGTCTCAGTGGCACCCACCGTGATCTCGCGAAACGGGCTGTAGGCTTTCGTGCCGATTCCGAGGCTAAATTGCACGTCGTTCTCAAGGTCGAAAACCGAGGGGGCATCCGGAGCTGTCACCGTTCCGGACGCGCCGATGATTGGATAGCTTGTGAAACCGAGGGGCGAGGGATTCGTCGGGTCGGTGGCGACACCCGTCGCAGACATTTCCAAATCGAAGCCGTCGCCGCCGATTACCTTCGTGCCGAGGAAGCCGACGTTGACCTCCATGTTGTTTACGGTGCCGTCCATCTCCACAGCGACCTCGATGCTCCCGGGTGCTGCGAAGAAGAAATCGTCCGAATTCACCGGTCCGCTGGCACCGCCGCTGAATCCGAAGACCAAGGTGTCGAACTTCAGCGACTTCGTAACGAGGAGCCTTGTTGGATCACCCGGATCGGGCGGGGTGCCCGGATCGAGGCCGATCTTAAGCTCGTCGGCGAGATAACCGAGGTCCACCTGCTCATACCGGCCCATGGTGAGCGTAAGGTTGTGCAACCCGATCAGGACATCGTCACCGTGAATGCTGCTCGTGGCGGTGAATGACACCGCGAAATTGAAGGTCAGGAAATCATTCACCGCGAACTCGAGCATCAGCTCGCCAGCAAAGTTCGCAGCGAACTCCTCCGCATCACCGTAGCTCGTCGATGCAGCAAAGTTTTCGATCTGCCCAAACACCATGACGGCGATCATCTCGGTCGCATCGACCACGCCGTCCGTGTTGATGTCCATCGCATCCAGCGCGAACTCCGCCTTCATGTCGGCGAAAAGTGGGCCGGCCCCAAGAAACTCGATGAATCGGAAGCGGTCGGCCAGCGAGTTCGTGTAGTCTCCATCCTCGCTGTTGGTTCCAGAAAGCCCCTCACCAAATCCGGAGTTCAGTGCGCCGTCCGTAAAAACGTCGACAGGTGTCGTCAGCGCCTGCGCAAGCGTCGGGCTGACGACCACGACGTCATCGCCGCGTTGCAGCGTGGTCAGGAACCCGGGCACATAGTTCTTGAAAAGCGGGTCCTCCGCGAGCAGGTCGGCCAGTGCCTGGAACACTGCCGCAAATCCGTCTTCAAGCGCACCGGTCGCACCCGTTATCGCGCTGTCCAAATCGGCCTGAATCGAGGGAACATTCCCCTCCCCACCCTCCAAAACAGAAAGGGCCTGCGTTTGCAGGTCCCCGGATCCATCGGAACCGATGGTTGAAGAAAGTGAAGAAACTGCCGCGTCGCCATCGACTTCCGACGGAGGTGCGTTCGACGCGTTGAGCGTCTCTACGAGCTGCTGGGTCATTGCAGACCCTCCATCGTAAACTGAAGCCATCGCCACCGGCTCAGTGCCACTCGCACCCGAATCCGCGGTTGAAACCGGCGCCACAGACGCCTCGACGACGCTGTCCGCGGCCGGCTCAGACGCCTCGACCGCGGCCTCCATCGTCTGCCCGGCTACGTCGAAAATATCGTCGCCCGCATCGGCCGTTGCCGCGCTTGTTGAGTCCATCGCATACGCGACAACAACCGCCGGTTCTTCATGCTGCGCGACCACATCGCGCTCGATTTCTGGATCCATTCCCGCCGCGCTCAATCCGTCTGCGGACAGCAGCAGCCGGGGCTCAAGAGCCTCGAAAACGTATTCGCTGCGTTGCGAATTGGATGTCACTGGGGAGGTGATTCCGCCACGCCGTCCTTGTATTCAGCAGACCCTTATGAGCCGAGCTTCAACAAACACAGCTAATGGACGCCATCAGGAATCTGAATCCAACCTGAATTGGTCAAACCCAAAATCCGTGGAGAAAACACAAATCAGGGAAACCACTAATGTCCTGCTACGTGTTCCGATTGGGGGATTCGCCTCAGCATTCTTCGAAATTGATCAGCGGGAAACCCTGCGTCGCGTCTCAAGATTTTCCGGAAAGTTCGTCCGGAAAATGCACACGCATGCCGGTGAGGTCTCCCCTCGAATCAGGCGCGGCACGCATGGAAACGCGTGCGGTTTGCATTCCTGTTTGGCCTTCCTCCAGGCGAGGTTCGACAGTAGAGAATCCGCATGAAGTTACCCCAGCCCGCAGACGGCTCTGAGTCCGTCATCGAGGGCCGTTCACTGAATCTTGAGCGCGTGGCCGCGCTGTTGACGCCCGGTGTGCGCGTGCGCCTCGCGGAAGAAGCGCGCAAACGGATCGCCGAATCGCGCGCTATAGTCGACCGCGTGAAGTCCGATCCCGCGCCGCACTACGGGATCAACACCGGCTTCGGCGCCCTCGCACGCGAGCGCATCGCTCCGGAGGACGGAATGAAACTCCAGGAGAATCTCATCCTCAGCCACGCGGTCGGCATCGGTGACGAAGTGCCGCCGGAAATCGTGCGCCTCATGCTCCTCCTGAAAATTGCCGGGCTCTCGGTGGGAAACTCGGGCGTCACGCCGGAGCTGGTCGAGCGTCTCGTCGTGTTCTTTAACGAGGGCGTCCACCCGATCATCTTCACCAAGGGATCACTCGGCGCCTCGGGCGATCTCGCGCCGCTCGCCCACCTCACCCTCGCCGTGATCGGACTCGGTGAAGTCGACTTCCGCGGACGCCGGATGCCGGCGCGCGAAGCCCACGCAACCCTCGGAATTGAACCGCTCCGCCTCCAGTCGAAGGAGGGCATCTCGATGATCAACGGCACGCAGTTCATGTCGGCCTACGCCGTCCACTGCCTGCTTCGAATCCGGCGCATCCTCAAAACCGCCGACATCGCAGCCACGCTTTCAATCGAGGGCTGGCGCGGCAGCGTTGCCCCGTTCGACGAACGCATCCACCTCGCGCGCCCCCACCCCGGCGCCCTCGAGTCCGCGTCGAACGTCCGCCGGTTGCTCGAAGGTTCGCAGATTCTCACTTCGCACGCCGACTGCGACAAGGTGCAGGACCCCTACTCGCTCCGGTGCGTCCCCCAGGTCCACGGAGCCGCGCGCGACGCCGTCCGCCACGCGCAACAGGTCGTCGAGGTGGAGATCAACTCCGCCACCGACAACCCTCTCGTCTTCGAGAACGGCGACGTGATCAGCGGCGGCAATTTCCACGGCGAACCGCTCGCACTCGCGCTCGACTACCTCGCGATTGGCACCGCCGAGATCGCCTCGATCTCCGAGCGTCGCACCTACCTCCTCCTTGGCGGCGACAACACCACCAGTCCGCCGCTCCCGCGCCTCCTCATGAAGGACACCGGCATCAACTCCGGTTTCATGATTCCCCAATACACCTCCGCCGCGCTCGTCTCGGAAAACAAGATCCTCGCCCACCCTGCCTCCGTCGACTCGATCCCTTCCTCGCTGGGCCAGGAGGACCATGTGTCGATGGGCGCGATCGCCGCCACGAAGCTCCGTCAGGTTGTCCAAAACACCGAGACGGTGCTCGCGATCGAGCTGCTCTGCGCCGCGCAGGCGATGGATTTCATGCGTCCGCTCTGTTCTGGTCCGATGACCGAGGCCGCACACGCCGCGATCCGCGCACGCATCCCGTTCGCCGATTCCGACCGGCTCTTCCACAACGACATCCAGGCCGCCCTAGAACTCGTCCAATCCGGCGCCGTTGTCACCGCAGCCGAGGCCGCCGGCGGTGCGCTTGTCTGAGGAACGACCGATGCGCGCAATTCACGCACCCACCGGCACCGCGATCTCCTGCAAGGGCTGGCAACAAGAGGCCGCTCTGCGCTGCCTCATGAACAACCTCGATCCGGCCGTCGCCGAGCGGCCCGACGAACTCATTGTCTATGGCGGCCGTGGCCGCGCCGCGCGCAACTGGGAGTGTTTTGAAGCAATCGTGCGCGAGCTGCGCGCCCTCAGCGGCGACGAGACACTCCTCGTTCAATCGGGCAAGCCAGTCGGCGTCTTCCGCACACATGAAGATGCGCCGCGCGTGCTCATCGCGAACTCGAATCTCGTCGGCCACTGGTCCAACTGGGAACACTTCGACGAACTCGAGCGCCGCGGCCTCATGATGTATGGCCAGATGACCGCCGGCTCGTGGATCTACATCGGTTCACAAGGGATCGTGCAAGGCACGTTCGAGACCTTCGCCGCGTGCGCGGACCGGCACTTCGGAGGCACCCTCGCAGGCCGACTCGTCGTCACCGGCGGCCTCGGCGGAATGGGCGGCGCGCAACCGCTCGCCGCCACGCTCAACGGCGCCGTTTGCCTCGCCGTCGAAATCGACCCGACGCGAATTCAGAAGCGGCTCGACACCGGCTACTGCGACAAGACCACAGTGAACCTCGACGAGGCGCTCCGCTGGATCGAGGCCGCGCGCGCCGCGAAGGAGGCCGTCTCGATCGCTCTCCTCGGCAATTGTGCCGAGGTCCTGCCAGAGATCGTGCGGCGCGGTGTGAAGGTCGACATCGTCACCGACCAGACGAGCGCGCACGACCCGCTCCACGGCTATATCCCCGCCGGGCTCTCGCTCGAGCAGGCCGCTGCACTTCGCACCAGCGACCCCAAGGCCTACTTCGCACGAAGCACCGCCTCGATGGCGGTGCACGTCGGCGCGATGCTCGACCTCCAGCGCGGCGGTGCGGCCGCGTTCGATTACGGCAACAATATCCGGAAGTTCGCCCTCGATGCCGGCTGCGCGCGCGCGTTCGACATCCCCGGCTTCGTCCCCGAATACATTCGCCCGCTCTTCTGCACCGGCAAAGGCCCGTTTCGTTGGATGGCGCTCTCGGGTGATCCGGAGGACATCCGAAAGACAGACGAACTCGCGCTCCGGCTCTTCCCCGACGACCCGATCCTCAAGCGCTGGTTCTCGCTCGCACGCACGAAGGTCCAGTTCCAAGGCCTGCCCGCGCGGATCTGCTGGCTCGGCTATGGCGACCGCGCGCGGATGGGTCTCGCGATCAACGACCTCGTTGCCCGCGGCGAACTCAAGGCGCCCATTGTCATCGGACGCGACCACTTGGACACAGGATCAGTCGCGTCGCCCTTCCGCGAGACCGAGGCGATGAAGGATGGCTCCGACGCCGTGGCCGACTGGCCGATCCTCAACGCCCTCCTCAACACCGCCGGCGGTGCCACGTGGGTCTCCGTCCACAACGGCGGCGGTGTCGGCATCGGCTACTCGCTCCACGCGGGCCAGGTGACGCTCGCCGATGGCACACCCGCCGCCGCGCGTCGCCTCGAGCGCGTGCTCACAAATGATCCCGGCATCGGCGTCGCCCGCCACGTCGACGCCGGCTACGACGTCGCCACACAAACCGCCCGCGAAAAAGGCATCCGCATCCCGATGGACCAAACAGGCACGGAGTGAAACGCGATGACACTCGGCACCGTCCAAGGCCTGCGGCGCTTCCCCATCAAAAGCATGGCGGGCGAGACGCTCGACTCAGCGCTGCTTTCCAGGCGCGGCATCCCCGGCGATCGCGGCTGGGCCGTGTTCGATGAGACGCGCGGCGGCGTCACCAACGCGAAGTGGATTCCGCTCCTGCGCGCGTGCCGCGCACGCTACACGCACGCGCCCGGCGCCGATGCGGAGCCGCCGCCGGTTGAGATCGCACTGCCCGACGGCAATGTCCTCCACTCTGGCGACTCCGACACGGTGCGCCTGCTCGGTGAATTTCTCGGTCGCCCCGTCTCGCTTCGTTCGCTCGGACCGCCGGGTGCCGAGGAAGCGCCGCGAGTCACCTCGCAAGGCGTCTCGCCCGAGGCGATCCGAGAACTCATGGGGCTCGTGCCCGGCGAACCGATGGCAGACATGAGCGAATTCACGCCCGAGAGGATGCGCGCGATGCGCGATGGAAACTTCTTCGACGCGTTTCCTCTTCACCTTCTGACAGACGTAACCTTGCGCACGCTCGCAGGCATCGCCCCCGCAAGCGCGTGGGATGAGCGGCGGTTCCGCCCGAACCTTCTGGTCGGCTCGACGGCGTCCAGCGGCTATCCGGAATTCGAATGGATCGGCCGGCGGATCCAGATCGGCGCCGCCGTGGTCGAGATCGCCACGGCCTGCCCCCGCTGCGTGATGGCGACGCAGGCGGCCGACGAGCTTCCGAAGGACCCGCAGGTGATGCGCACCCTCGTGAAAGCCACCCGCCATCGCGCCGGCGTCTATGCGCAAGTCGTCGAGCCGGGCGAAGTACACGTGGGCGACGAATTGCAGTTGATCAACTAGCCTCGTCGAAACCAATCCGTTGCACGGCGCCGATTACTTGGGCAAATCGACCTCGAATCGGATCGCGGCGAGATGCCTTGGGGACATGCCGATCTTGCGCAGGAAGGGCAGCCAGCGCTTATCGCCGCGCAGGTTGTCGAACTCACGCTCCGTGCCGATCCCCGCGAGTCCAGAGTCGTTTGCCTCGACCGCCTTCTCGAGCCACTCGAAGGCGCGATCGGCCTCGCCGCGAAACGCAAGCACCCGCGCGATGTTGCACGCCCAGTCTGCGCCAAATCTCGTCATGACCTCGCGAAGCGCTTCGTCGGATTTCGCTTTGTGACCCAGCGCGTGCCGGATCGTCGCCACGGCGATCAACCGGAGCACATCGATCGGCTCCTTCTCCGCCTCGGCCAGCGCGGCCTTCGGCTGGTTCAGGCTCAGCAGCGCGGCGCCGATCCGCGAAGGAATGCCGACCATTCCCGGGCTCAGCGCCAGCGCCCTGCGATAGCACGCGAGCGCCTCCACGTGGCGACCCGCGCTCCGGTAGGCCCGACCCAGGCCCGTGTGGGAGAACGCGTTGGCGGGATCGCGGGAGACCGCGAATTCGCGGATTGCGATCGCACGCTCATCCCGGCCCAGAAGCACCATCAGGCCCGCCGCCTCGACGAGCAGATGCACATCGGACGGTGCCAGCGCCAGCGCGCGCTCGTAGTGCCGCGCGGCTGCCGCGAAGTCGCGGGCGCTATACATGGCGATCCAGCCGAGGGCACCGTGCGCGGGCGCATACTCCGGATTGATTGCCAGCGCACGTTCTGTCGCCTCACGCGACTTCCGGTATCCCTCGGTGGCCGGGATCAGGCTCTTGCCCGCTTGATTCACAAGGATCGACCCACGCAAGTCCCAGGCCGGGGCGTAGTCCGGATCGATCGCAAACACGCGGGTCAGGAGCCTGAGCGCGTTCTCGTAACCGGCAGCCGAATGCCGGCGCTGTTCCTGGCGCGCCTGAAGGAAAAGAGCAAAGGCGCCCGAGTCAGTCTCGACAGCCCTCGGGGGAGCACCCAGCAGCCGGATCTTCAACTGCTCCACGACTGCACCGGCGATCTCGTCTTGCACGTGGAATATGTCGTCGAGCGGCCGGTCATGGGTCTCCGACCACACGTGGCTGCTGTCGCTCGCGCGGATGAGCTGCGCGGTCACGCGAACCTTGCTGCCCGACCACCGCACGCTGCCTTCGAGCACGTGTGCGACATGGAGACGGCGTGCAATCTCGGAGATGGGCACGTCCTTGCCCTTGAAAGAGAATGACGACGTGCGCGCGATCACCCGAAGCTGCGGAATCTTCGCGAGGAGGTTGAGCAACTCCTCGGCAATTCCATCCGAGAAATACTCGCGATCCCTGCGCGGCGACATATCGACGAATGCGAGCACCGCGATCGAGTCTGGCTCGGGTGCGGCCGCGGCGCCGCGCGACACACCCGCTGCTTCGGTCTCCTGCGCTCCTCCCTCGACGACGAGTCTGTAGCCCTGCCGCGAGAACGTGCGGATTGCATCGCTGGCGCCCGCGTCGGCCAGTGCGCTTCGTGCCAGACTCACGGCGCGCTGGAGCGAGCCATCGGCGACGATCACTCCTGCCCACAGCGAATCGAGAAGCTCTTCCTTTGAGACAACACGGTCCCGGTGGGTCGCCAGAAACGCGAGCAAGTCGAAGACCTTCGGCTGCAGCTTGACCACGCAACCGCGTGCCCGGAACTCGCGCTTGTCCTCGTCGATCTCGAAGGTCGGGAATGTGTGGACCATGTTGAAAACCGTGAGACGGGGAGATGTCGCCCGGGAAAATCCCGGCTTCAAGCATCGAAAGGCAAGAAGCGCAAATTCTCACGGGACGGCAAGTGCTTCCCCTGAGTCTGAAGTGGACACTACGCAGAGCACTCCGCGTTCAGGATTCCTTCGATCTCGAGTTATAAACCGCCCCGAGGCGGCTCACGAGGTCGTCCTCGTCTTCGATGTCGCGCCAGCCGTAGGTGGCGGCGACGGCGGTGTCGAGGTCGGCGGGACTCGCGCGCACGACAGAGTCGCGAAGCTCGAGTTGCACGCGTGTGAGCTCGCTGCGGCCGGTTCGGGGCGGCCATGGAAAGGGAAATGACGCGACGTGGCGCACGCGCAGCCGGCCGCCGTTTGCGGCCACCCATGTTTCGAACACCCCTGATCGCAGCACCGTCGCGAGAAAGTCGTCGTCGGTCGCGACGACCACGAGACCCGCGCCCGGGAGCGTGGCGGAATCGATTCGCGCAAAACCCCGCGGCGCGCTTCCCAGCGGCGCCGCGAGAAATGAATCGATCCGCGCAATCGCGATCCGCATCGGGTCGGCGCGCCTGTGCAGGACGCCGTGCGCACGCTTGAGGACCGCGAAGGGCGCCTCGTAGAGCGATGCCTCCACATGCGTCGTGTCGGCGGGAAAATCCACGACCCATCGGCCGGCACCCGCTCCACCGGGGTCGGTCGCGTCCACGTAAAGTCGCAGCACGTCCGCGTTGGCTTTCCCGTGTCGGTTCCGCAACGCGAGCATCCGTCGCGCCTTTTCGCCGCCTACGATGAGCCCTGCCGGCAAATGCGCCCCCGGGAACGCGAGCCCGGCGTTTTCGGCAAGCGGTCGAGGCGGGGTTGTCTGACTCATCAGTGCAGAATCTCTCGCCATCGCATCGCCGGCAAGCTGCGCGCAGTTTCCGTGTCGACACCGCGCGTGGCGAGGTGCGGACTTTCGCCATGGCCGACTCCCGAACGACTGCATGGTTGCCCGACGCGATGCTCGTCGAGGGTCGTTTCGAGCGCGGGCTTGCACTTGTCGCAGACGACCGCGGTCGCATCGACCGCCTCTCGCACGACCCGGCCGATCTCGCCGCAGCGACCCGCCTGCCGGGCCGCGTGATGCTGCCGGGCATGGTGAACGCGCACTCACACACGTTTCAGCGCGTCATCCGCGGGCGCACCGAGCACCGCACGGGCCCGAATCGCGACACGTTCTGGACGTGGCGCGAGAAGATGTTTCACGCGGCGACTTCTCTCAACCCCGACGACATCCACGACGCCGCGCGGATGGCATTTCTTGAAATGGCGCTCAACGGTATCACGACCGTCGGCGAGTTTCACTACCTGCACCACGCACCCGGCGGCGCGCCCTACGCGGATGCGAACGAGACGGCGAAGCGCATCGTGCAGGCCGCGCGCGACACGGGCATCCGCATCGCGCTGCTCCACTGCGCCTACGTGCGCGCCGGTCCCGGGAAGGAGCCGACGCCCGCGCAAATCCGTTTCAGTACGCCGTCGCCGGATTCGTTTCTCGACGCGCTCAACAAACTTCGCACCGACCTCGACTCGACTCACGCGCGCGACGCCGCATGGACCGGAGTCGCGCCGCACAGCGTGCGTGCCGTGCCGCTCGCATATTTGCGCGCGCTGCGCGACGGAATCGCCGGCCACGGATTGCCCGTGCACATGCACGTCTCTGAGCAACCCGCGGAAAACGAGGCATGCCTCGCCGAGCACGGCGTCTCCCCGTCGGCACTGCTCGAGCGCGAGGGATTGCTCGGTCGCGATTTCACGGCGGTGCACGCGATCCATATGACACCGCAGGAGATCTCGCGATTCTCGCGCGCTGGAGCACGCGTGTGCGCCTGCCCGACCACCGAGCGAAACCTTGGCGACGGCATCCTGCGCGCCGATCTCTTCCTCGCGCGCGGCGTGCCTCTGTCGTTCGGCACGGACAGCAACATCCAGATCGATCTGCTCGAGGACGCGCGCCAAGTCGAATACCACCTGCGCCTGCAACAACTCGAACGCCAGGTGCTGGAGCCTCATACTGTCGAGGCCTCGAACGACGCATCCGCACTCGCACGGTTGCTGTTCACCTCCGCCTCGCGATCAGGAGCCGAAGCGCTTCACGCACCGGGCGGCTCGCTCGAGCCCGGCCGCGCGGCGGATTTCTTCACGGTCGACCTCAACGATCCGGCGATCGCGGGCGCGGATGATGCCTCCCTGCTTACGAGCATCGTCTTTTGCGCTGGCCGGCCCGCGATCAGGGACGTCGTCGTAGGCGGGAAAATGGTGGTCGCCGACGGTCACCACCCCGATCAAGACACGGTCATCGCCCGTTTCGCGAAGCTGCAATCGCGATTGTGGGGGTGACCTGCCCGATGCCGATGCGGGTTTTAGGTCGCCGCAAAAGTGCATAATCCATCACTGGCTCGTAAAAGTGTGACCACCGGGGGATTACCGCCTTTTCAAGCCCCGCGAAAGATTCCACTGTCGCACCAATGAGTCAGGAGGAACAGCCACGCCTGTCATTGCGTTTGCGCAAGACACCCGATCATCCGCCAAGTGCACCGCCGGAGGCCCCCAAGGCCGAACCGGCGAAGCCCGCGGAGCCGGCGGCGCCTTCCGCGCCGACGGTGGATGCGGCTCCCAGGATGCGGCTCTCCTCCATTATAAAGCCCGGTTCCGGTGAATCCGCGCCGGCCATGCCGCCGTCCCCGCCACCTCCCGCACCGCCGGAACCGGTCGTGCAGGCTGCGCCGCCTCCCGTTGTGATTCCAGAGGCCGCTCCCGCTCCCTCGCCGATTTTTCAGCCACCTCCGCCTGTAATGCCGGCACACATGCCAGCGCCGGTCGCTCAACCTCCTGCTCCAACTCCGGCACATGAAGTCACGCCACCCGTCGCAGCGCCGCCGCGTCCGCTGAAGTTTCCACCTCCGCCGACTGGAAAACCGGAGCCGAAGGACGACCAGAACGGCGAGCCAAAAGACGCGCCAAAGCCTCCGTCACCGCGAACCGTGGGCTTGGTGCTCTTCAGCATCGCTATCTTGGTTCTGGGTGGCGCCGCCTATCTGTTCTTCATGGATCCGTTTGGCCTCTTCAATGATGAGGAGCCGGCACGGGCCGCCGCGCCCGCGGTCACGACGCCAGCCGCGACACCTGCGAGCATTCCAGCCCAAGCAGCACCCGCTCCCGCGCCACAGGCCGCGACGCCGGCGCCTGCAGAATCTGCGCCCGAATTCAAGATGCCCGAGCCCGCTCCGCTCACGGCAGGCGAAGAAATCGCGCCCGGTGTGGTGCGACTCCCGCCCGATGCGTCACAGACTTCGATGCCCCCGCCGGCAGCACTTCCCGAGGAACGTGCCTATGAGCCGCCCGCGCCGAAGCCGAATCCCGCTTACACCGCGCTCGTGAACAATCTCAACATCACCGGCATCCGCGCGAACACCAGCGGCGGATTCCTCATGGTAGGCACCATGATGCATCGACCCGGCGACATCGTCGACGTGCAGAGCAAGCTCGAGTTCGTGTCTATCGACGGCCCGGTGATCACTTTCAGGGATCCCCACGGCGCACTCTACACGCGGCGGTTTTGAGGAGTAGCGCGGGTCTTTGACCCGCGTCGGCAGGTCAAAGACCTGCCCTACTCCAATCCTGCCGCTTTTCGACTCTCGGCTTCAACTCCGCGGCAGCGGCCGCGCCCCGCCGCTGAGCTCCGCCACCAGCTTGCGCACGCGCGCATCGATCTCGTCGACTGCCTCGCGCGGATCTGCCTGGTCGATGTCCGACACGTGCCAGAACTCCACGCGCGACTCCCAAGCGGGAAACCGCCGCGCGATCATCGGCCGGTGCTCGGCGTCCTTGAGTGCGATGATCCGCGTCGCGCGCTTGAGGTCGGCCTCGACGAGTGATTGCGGCCGCGCCGCAGTGTGGGCGAGGGGTATCGAGCGACGCTGAAGGGCGTCGACCGTGTGCTCCGAAAGGGACGAGTCCTGCGGCGCGAGCTCGATCGCGAGTCCGCGCGAGAATGCACGCCACGCGAGCTTCTCGCGCTGCGCGTGGTGGTTGAACACCGCCTCGGCAAAGCGGCTGCGATAGTAATTTCCGGTGCAGATGAAGAGGACCTCGGGCATGGCGTTTCGTGATGGCGGACTCTGCAACGCCAACATCCGCGCATGCAAGCCTGGCGCCGGGGGCGGGTCTCTGCCTGTCGTAGCCCTGCGCGGAAGCGCAGGGATCCTCTTCGGCCTCATGTAGGTTGCGCGCTTGCCGCGCAACTCCGGCAATCTGATTCCGTGGACCTGCGCGGAAACGCAGAGACCTGCTGCACGCTGTCCCGCCGCTCACGCGGCGTGCTACGTCCGGACTGGAAGTAGCCCTGCGCGGGAGCGCAGGGAATGAAAGTATGCCGGACTTCACAATGTCCCGCTCCTTCCGGAGCGGGCTACATTCATAACGTCTGCAAAAACTCTCGCTCTTGAATCGCGCGCGCGCCTCGCCCACGCTCGCCGCTTCATGAGAGTCAATCCCTTCGCGCTTCGCCGCGCATGTCTGCTGGTTGCGTTGTGCGGTGCGCCCGCGGCGTTGCTGCACTCGCAAGAGAACCCAATCGCCTTCACCGGCGCGCGCATTGAGACCGCGTCCACGCCGCCGATCGGCGATGGCGTGCTCGTCATCCAAGGCGGCAAGATCCTCGCGGTGGGGCCCGCCGGCTCAGTCGCGATTCCCGAGGGCGCGGAGGTGCGCGATGTCGCCGGCTCCGTGATCATGCCAGGCATCGTCGACACGCACAGCCACCTCGGCGGCACGATGAACGAACGCTCCGGCCCGGTGCAGGCCGAACTCCGCGTGCTCGACTCGCTCGATCCTCGCGACGGCGCATTCCGCCGCGCACTCGCCGGCGGCATCACGTCGGTAAATGTCATGCCAGGCTCGGGCAACGTGATCGGCGGACAGACGATCTACCTGAAGCTCCGTCGGTCCGTCGATGTCGGCGATCTCTACATCCGCGATGCCGACGGCCGGCCGACCGGCGGTTTGAAGATGGCCAACGGCACGAACCCGATCGGCACCGCACCCTACCCGACTACGCGCGCTAAGACGGCGGCCATTGCCCGCACCGAGTTTATCAAGGCCCGCGAGTATGCGGAGAAAATCGCGCGCGCCGGTGACGACGCCTCGAAGCTTCCACCGCGCGATCTGTCACTCGAGACACTCGCCGAGGTGCTCGCGGGCAAACGCGTCGTCCACCACCATACGCACCGGCAGGACGACATCCTCACGGTGCTGCGCCTTAAGGAAGAGTTCGGGTTCAAGGTCGTGCTCCAGCATGTGAGCGACGCATGGATCGTGGCCGATGAGATCGCGCGCGCCGGCGTGCCCTGCTCGATCATCAACGTCGATAGTCCCGGCGGAAAACTCGAGACGATGGACTTGAGCTGGAAATCCGCGGCCGTTCTCGAGAAGGCCGGCGTGCTCGTGGCGTTTCATACCGACGATCCAATCATTGACTCGCGCTTCTTCCTGCGGAGCGCGGCGCTCGGCGTGCGCGCGGGGATGAGCCGCGACGCGGCGCTGCGCGCGCTCACGATCAATCCCGCACGCATGATGGACCTCGGCGACCGGCTTGGATCGATCGAGCCCGGCAAGGATGCCGACCTCGTGATTCTCAACGGCGATCCGTTCAGCGTCTACACGCAGGTGCAGGAAACCTGGGTGGAGGGGCGGCCCGTTTTCGACATCTCAATTCCCGAAGACCGCAAGTATGCGTTCGGCGGCGACGGCGCGGGCGCCCGCGGCCCTGCCCACTTGTGCTGCTTCGGCGACAGCGAAGGAGGTGTGGAATGAATGGCCTCTCGAAAGCTCTTGCTCCGTGTAGCCCTGCGCGTGAGCGCGGGGATGGATGTCTCTCGGAGTCCCGCTGCTCACGCAGCGGGCTACTGTTCCAACCGCGCCGGACGGTGATCAGTCTCATCAACAGCGTTACAGCGGTAGTGGCAGTCTGCGTTGCCGCCCACGCACACGCCGGCGGACTCGCCGTGCTCGGCGGGAAAGTTCACACACAGGCCGGACCCGTGATCGAGAACGGTGTCGTCCTCATCGAGGACGGTCGAATCACCGCGGTCGGTGCACAGTCTGAGATCGCCGTGCCGGAAGGCTGGGAGAAGTTGACCGCCGCGGTCGTCACGCCCGGCCTCGTCGACGCACACTCGACCGTCGGTCTCGCCGGCGCGCTGAACCAGGCCAAAGGCGACAAGGACGAACTCGACAAGACCGAGGCGATCCAGCCGGGACTGCGCGCGATCGACGCGTTCAACGCGCGCGACCCGCTCGTCGCGTGGGTCCGCGGGTTCGGTGTCACCACGGTTCACGCGTCGCCAGCCGCGGGCTCGCTGATCCCGGGCCAGACATTTGTTGTGAAGACAACGGGTCGCGGCGCCGACGCCGATGCGCTCGTCCCCTCCGCCATGGTTGCCACATCGCTGGGATCTCCCGTTCTGGAAACGGAACGGAAGGCGCCCACCACACGCTCGAAAGCGGCGGCGATGTTGCGCGCCGAGTTCATCAAGGCCCGTGAATACGAGGAGAAGCGCTCGCGCGACGACGACAAGAAGCCGGCGTTCAACATCAACCTCGAGGTGCTTGCCGCCGTGCTGCGCGGCGACATCCCGCTCCTGTTCACCGCGAACCGCCACCACGACATCCTCACCGCGCTGCGGCTCAAGGAAGAGTTCGGCTTCAAGCTGATCCTCACCGGTGCGGCCGAGGCGTCCACGGTGATCGACGATATTCGCGCAGCGGGGATTGCCGTGATTGTGCACCCCACGATGGCGCGGCCGTTCGGCGACCGTGAGAACGTGAGCATGGAGACCGCCGCCAAGCTGCGCGCCGCGGGAATCCCGATCGCGCTGCAAAGCGGCTACGAAGGCTATGTGCCGCGCACGCGGGTCCTGTTGTTCGAAGCTGCGATCGCCGCGGCCCGCGGGCTCGGGCAGGAAGCCGCGCTCTCCGCGATCACGATCGACGCCGCGCGTCTCATCGGAGTGGCCGACCGCGTCGGCTCGCTCGAGAAGGGCAAGGATGCCGACCTCGCGCTCTACGACGGCGACCCGTTCGAATACACGACGCACTGCACGAACGTCGTTATCAACGGCGAAGTCTTCCCCGGCGAACCGCGGGAGTGAGGAATGCTTTGGATCTGATGTGGCCCTGTCGGTAACGACAGGGATCATGTGCCTTCGGACTGCGCGGTTGTCCCGCTCCTCACGGAGCGGGCTACATCGGAATTCGAAGTTGTAGACCCGGTGCCCTCACCGGGCAACGAGCCCAGCCCCGATCGGATTGGCGCCGGGTCAGGGGACCCGGCCTACAGGAGACGAACCAGATTCCTCGCCCGCCTCGGCACCTGTTCCCTGTGCAACTCCCGCCTCCCTGCTCCCTCCGCGCCCCTGTCCCATTCTCTCAATCCCGTAGTCAAGTATTGGTTGACTAACCTGCCTTGGGCGGAGACGCCGGTCGTTGGGGCGCAGGGATGAGCGAGGATGCAGGAACATCTGGGCCGACGACCGGTTGCACGACTCCAAGATCCTTGAGCCATCTTCGTGTGCCAGCCCGCGCGATCGCGGCGACGACGGCGGCGGGATCGGGGCACTCGATCCGCACGGGGCGCCGCTCTTGCTCGAGCGTCGCGCCCGATTCGACCAGCAGGCCCCAGCCCTCGGGAATCTCGGCCGCGGTGCAGATGCCCGGCGCAGCGACGATGTGAAACGCGTGCGCCGCGCGCCAGCGGACGAGTTTCGCAAACTTCGTTTTTCCGTAGAGCCGCGACTTGAGCCGGGCCATCTCCGTGCAGATCGCGCGAAATCCTTCGTGGCGCAGGTCGGAGAAATCGTAGCGATCGAACTCGGGAAAAAGCGTCTCGCCCGCGCGCAGGTCGGGCAGGTGGACAGCGAGCTGGGCCTCAAGCGCCACGCGCCGCGCGTGCAGTTCCTCGAGCCGCGCGCGCGTGCGTTTCTCCGCCGCGGCATCCTTCAACAAATCGGACCGCGCTTGCTTGCACTCGAATACGGCGATCTCAACTTCGCCGCCTTCGAAACGCGCGGCTACCACATCTGCGCGATACGGCGCGCGGGGCAGCCGCACCTCGTCGGCGATCGCGGTGAAGCCCGCCTCGAGCGCCCACGCGATGGCGCGTGTCTTCAGGCGTCTATGGGCTTCGGTTTCTCCAGCGGGCATGGGGTTGAGGATGCACACGGCGCGTGCCGTGCAAGCGTGCGGTCTGTTGCGCGGCAAGCGCGCAACCTACATTCGGAGTTCGCACGTGGCGTTCTGCTGGCCAGCAGAACCGCGCCACGTGCCGGACGATGCCCACCCGGTTTCCTTGTCTTTCCGCGACTGTCGGTTTCGTTCACTACGTGAAACCGATTCTCTTCGCCAGCCTCGCCATCCTGATCGCCTGCGCCGCGACGCGCGCGGATGAGCCGGTGCAGTCGGAGTTGACCCGCAACGCGCAGGAACCCGTTCAGGAGGCTCAAGGGCTCGAGCTTGTCGAGAACCTGCAGGATCAGGTCGCCAAGTGGATGGAGGAGAATCTGACCGAGGAACAAATCTCGCAGCTTCCACAGTTCGACCGCGAGCAGTTCGTCACGTTCTTTCAGCCGGTCATCGATTCTCTCGCGGCTGATGACTTCGAGGCGATGGCGACGATTCGCGAACACGCGGCGCACGGGCTAGCGCTGCTGCGCGCCAACCCGTTGGGAGCGTCCTATGCCGACTGGTTGGAAGCGCGGATGGACTACCTCGACGTCGCTGTTGAAGTCGCGCGCACGTGGCGCGAGCAATGGGAGAAGGAGCGCACCGAGGAAATCGCGCGCCGCGAGCGCGAGCTGGAAGCGTTCCGGCGCAACGGCACTCCGATCGTGAAACGACCGACGCCGAGGCCGGAGGACGTGAAACTGCGCATCGAGCGGAGCGCAGGTTCCGACGAAACCTGGCGGCGCAAAGTCGCGACACGCCCCGCGCCGGCCGCAGCGGCGCGCTACGTGCCGCAGCTCAAGAAAGTTTTCGCTGCCGAGGGAGTGCCGCCGGAGCTCGTGTGGATCGCGGAGGTCGAGTCGTCGTTCAACCCGAAGGCGCAAAGCCCGGTCGGCGCGCGCGGCCTCTTCCAGTTCATGCCGGCGACGGCAAAGCACTATGGCCTGAGCACGTTTCCGTTCGACGAGCGCACGAATCCCGAAAAGAGCGCGCGTGCGGCGGCGCAGTATCTGAAGGTGCTGCACCGGCGCTTCAACGACTGGCCACTCGCCCTCGCCGCCTACAACGCCGGCGAAGGCCGCGTCGGCCGCCTGCTCGAACGGCACAAAGCGCGCGACTTCGAATCGATCGCGCCGCGCCTCCCCGCAGAGACGCGTCTCTACGTCCCGAAAGTCCTCGCCACCGTCGCAGCGCGCGAAGGCATCGAGGCGCGCTCGCTGCCCGCGCCGCGGTGATCAGGGAAGCGTGTTTGCGTAGAACACGCCGTTTTCGTCGATGTTGCCTGCGCCAATCGCCGTCCCGGCTTGGACCAGGACAGGACCTCCAGACAGCTCACTCAGGCCGACCGTTGTCGTTCCTGCATTGGACGCG
The DNA here is from genome assembly GCA_035513275.1 of Opitutaceae bacterium. Lineage (GTDB taxonomy): Bacteria > Verrucomicrobiota > Verrucomicrobiia > Opitutales > Opitutaceae > DATKCJ01. The sequence continues at coordinate 20,885 of DATKCJ010000237.1, read as the reverse complement.
TTCGCCACCGTGTTGGTATTTCCTTGGATCGAGGAATTCATGACCCGTATGTTGCCGCCGCCGTTCTGCAGGCCGATATAGCTCGCCCGGATCGTCATGGAGGTTGCCCTCAAGGTTCCTGTGCTTGAGTTCGAAGTGACAACGCCCTTAACGGCTGCGACGAAACATGAATCGAGGTCGAATCCGTTTGCCGTGGACTGGACCAACAAGCCTTCAGGAGTCTGGTGCGGGCTGCTCGAATTTACGCGGCAGTCCACGAGGGTTCCGTCACCGTAGAGTTCCGCGCCACGTGTGACGGAGGTTCCGCCGAGCGCATTGAGCGTCGCCATGCGGACGATATTGCCGGTTCCGCTCAACCTGAGTGGGATAGAAACCGATCCTCCGCTGGTTGTGGCCGTCACATTTGTCAGCCGGTATCCATTCCCGTTGAGTGTTTGAAAACCGACGTTGTATGTCGCGCCTCCCTCGGCGATCGCCTCGACGTTGGTCAACGCCAGACTGATCGGTGCACCGCTGCTGACGCAGCCAAGTGCATACGCCTGGTTGCCGCCGCCAACGTGATGAATCGTGAGATCCTTCACGGAGCAATTCACCAGACCTGCCGGCGATGTGACAACGCCCACGGTGACCGACTCCCCGTCACCGACCAGAACGGTCACTCCATTGCCCGAGCCCTTGATGTGGACGTTGGAGCGCAGGAACAGCGAGTTGGTGGCAACGTCGCCGAGGTAATACACACCTGGCATGATGAGGATGAGGCAGGGATTGGTTGCGCTCGGCGTGCCGCCCCAGTTGTCGCCGCTGCTGACGTTGGCCATCGCATCCAACGGGCTCGTGTAGTCGCCGCCGTTGAGCGCGACGACTGCGACCTTCGCGTAGGACGGCATCTCACCTGCAGGACCAGCAGGGCCAACGATACCTTGCGGGCCGAGCTCGCCTTGAGGGCCTTGTAGTCCTTGGGGACCAACCGGACCTGCTTCACCTTGTTCGCCTTGCGGCCCAGCCTGGCCCTGCGGACCGGTTTCACCCTGAGGGCCCTGCGGTCCCACGATCGCGGCGCCCGTGCCGAGCTGGCCGTCGGGATTCACCACGACGACCGTGCCGGTGGCGCTCAGGTCGTTGCCGCTGATTCCGGCGAGGAAGGTCCGGGATTGGGAGATCGGATCGCCGATCCGTATTGTGCTCGATTCGCCTGCGACACCGGAATTGCCGATCGCGATGTTGTGGCTTCCAGCGGTGAAATTGCCGCCCGCGCCCCAACCGATTCCTATGTTGCGACTGCCGTTGCTCAGCCCAAGCGCACCAAATCCGAGTGCGACATTGTCCCAGCCGGCTGTATTCGCCGCGAGGCTGTTGAAGCCGAGCGCCGTGTTCCTTGATCCACTCGCGGTGTAGCGAAGTGCGAAAGCGCCAAAGGCCGTGTTTGTGTCGCCGCTGGTGATCCCCGAGAGCGCGACGTCGCCACCTTTCGTATTTCCGGCGTCGTCGGTGAGGACTCCGGGCAACCCCTGCGGGCCGGCAGGACCTTGCTCGCCCTGCACCCCTTGTGGACCCGCGGCGCCTTGCGCTCCGGGCACGCCGTCGGAGCCGGCTATTCCCTGCGGACCCTGCGAACCTTGAGGGCCCATTGGGCCAACTTCACCCTGCGGACCCACTTCGCCCTGCGGGCCTTGCGGGCCCACGATTGCAGCGCCTGTGCCGAGCTGGCCGTCGGGATTCACTACGACGACCGTGCCGGTTGAGCTCAGGTCGTTGCCGTTGATGCCGGCGAGAAATGCCTGCGAGTGCGTGCCCGCTGTGCCGATGCGGATCGCACTCGACTCGGCGGCGACGCCCCGGTTGGCAAGGTAGACGTTGTCGTTGCCGGTCGTCTGGTTGAGCCCTGCATCAACACCAAGCCCAACGTTTCGACTGCCAGTGGTGATATTGAACAGCGATCCCTGCCCCGCGGCGGTGTTGTCTGAGCCCGTCGTGCCATGGTAAAGCGCCACGGCGCCAAGCGCCGTGTTGTTCGCTCCTTCGGTGTTGCTCAGGAGCGCGGTCCGGCCAATCGCGGTGTTGTAGGAGCCCGTGCTGTTTGTGTTAAGCGCATTCACCCCGACTGCCGTGTTGTGCGATCCGGTCGTGTTCACCCGAAGCGAGAGCGCGCCGACCGACGTGTTGGCTGAACCGGTGGAATTCGCATACAGACCCTGGTAGCCGACGGCCGTGTTTGAGTTGCCTGACGTGTTGTGCCGCAGGGAGAAATATCCCTGCGCTGTGTTTCCTGTTCCCGTTGTGGTGAGGCGCAGACTGTCGACGCCGACACCGGTGTTCAATGTGCCGGTCGTGATGTTGACCGCTGCATTGACTCCGAACCCCGAATTTGACGGACCGGTGAACGCAGCCAGGTCGACGCCCGGTCCGGGAGGCCCTTGTTCACCCTGCGGGCCTTGTTCGCCCTGTTCGCCTTGGGCACCTGCCTGTCCAGCCGGACCGGCGAGACCTTGGATGCCCTGCTCACCCTGGGGCCCTTGAATTCCTTGCGCGCCTTGTGGCCCAGTCTCGCCCGTGGGCCCTTGAGGGCCGCTAGCACCAATCTCACCTGTCGCACCCGTCGCGCCGACTGCGCCGATTGTGACGGCTATTTCCAATTTGGCGCTTTCGAGTCGCGCATCGAGAAGGTAGGTGCCGGGCGCGAGCTCCGGATCGGAAGGCAGTGCGGCCACGATTGAGCCATAGGTGTTTCCTACGACCGAAAGAGGAACGCCGGAGAACGTGACCGTGGGCACTGCATAGGGCGGGAGTCCAGGATTGCCCGACGCAGACTGAAGGAGATCTGAACCGGTGATCGTGAGAAGGCCCGCGTTCGCATCGATCTCCACGACATCGTCGAACTGCGGAATGCCAGATGCACCCGCATCCTCGGGATCCTCGAGATCGATGACCATCGAGGTCGACGCGCTTCCAATCGATAACGCCAGCAAGTGCGATCCGGCGGCCGGTGCAGGACTCGTCGGTAGTTCGATCACCAGCGAGGTCGCGGTGAAACCGGGCTGGACCGTGAGCGGCGCACCGTCGATATACGCAAGCGGCATCACGTAAGGCGCGGAGTTCCCGGAAACCGGCTGCTGAAAATTCTGGCCGGTGATCGTGAGCGTGGTCTGGTCGGGACTCACGGTCACGACCTTGTCGAACTTGACCGGGGCTCCGATGAGGCTGAGTGGCGATGAAACGATGACCGCGAGGATCAAGGACAGTGTCCTGGGTGTGGGAATGGACGAACGCATGACTGATTTCTCCTGTTGGGTGCTTGCTGGGCTAGAGGGACTTTGAATTCGTGAGTGCGCGCATGAGCGCGTGTGCGTCCGCGGCTGCGCGTCACGAATCGAACGCGAGCCGGAGCTGCCACGCGGCGGCCGCCTGCTGTTGTCGCGAAGGCGACAAGCTCACCTCGTGGTCGTCGCAGTGCGAAGGGCGGCACTTCCGCTCGTTGGCGGCATTTCGTGCAGAACGCAGCGCGGCGTTGCAGCGCCTTAGCAGTGCGCGGTCGCGAATCTGGTGGTCGACGACGAAGTCATTCCACGTGCGGCTGTTTTCCGTGCGCGGGTCGACCGAGCGCAGGTAAGTGGTGAGTGTCTCGATCGCGAGCAGCGGCGGCAGGGGCGGCATCTGGCCCGGTTTGGAGAATGGACGGACCGCAGGCACGGCCCCGGCCACGAGGCATCTGAGGATCGGCGGGTGCATAGGGGGGAACGCTTGACAAATTCCTCAAACGCATCGCGCACCGGCTCTCTTTCAAAAATGTGCGCGGGTCCGCGCATTTTCCCGCAAGATTGCCGCGATCCGATGCGTTACGTATCCATGATCGAAACCATGGAGGAACCCAGATCGACCCTGCGCACGCGTCCGACGCTGCTTTTCCGCCTGCGTGACTGGCAGGACGAGGGCACGTGGACGGAGTTCTACAGGCTCTACTACAACTTCGTCTACGGGTGCGCGCGCCGCGCGGGCCTGCCACACGCCGACGCCGAGGAGGTCGTGCAGGATGTATTCAAGCGCGTGGCGGAGACGGTGCACGAGTTCGAGTCCGACCCGGCGCGCGGCAGCTTCCGCGGCTGGCTGCTCAACCTCACGCGCTGGCGCATCTCCGACAAATACCGCGCCCGCAAACCGCACGAGCGCTGGCCAGCGCACGCCCGCGGGCCCGACGAAGCCGACCGCACGAGCACCATCGAGCGCCTGCCCGACAAGCCAGACTCGCAAGCGGCGTGGGATGCCGAGTGGCAGCACCATCTTCTCGAGACCGCGCTGGGCCGCATCGCCCGGCGCGTGCCTGCAAAGCAGTTTCAGATCTTCGACCTCTACCGCTGCCACGACTGGTCCGTCCTGCGGGTCGCGCGCGAACTCGGCGTGAACAGCGCCTATGTGTATCTGACGAGCCACCGGCTCACGAAGATGCTGAAGAAGGAAGTCGAAACCTTGCGCGAGCACCTTGGCTGATCCGGCGGATTCGTGGGGGATCCGCCGGCTTATGTCATCGCCGCCTCGCGTGCCAGGGCGCGGGGCGGCGCACTTTCCGGATCGTCTGCCTCTTGTGGGTCGGGCTCTACGCCCGACTGCTCAGCGAACGTTCGCCTTTGTGTCGGGCGGAAAGCCCGACCCACATCACGAGAACGATCAACTTCGCATCGACGCGTCCAGCCATTCGCGCATTGTGTGCCGCGGATGTTACCCGGCTCCCCCAAGCCCGATATTCCCGACTACGAACTTCTGCGGAAGATCGGCACTGGAAGCTACGGTGATGTCTGGCTCGCTCGTGGGATCACCGGTGCGTTCCGCGCAGTGAAAGTCGTCTGGCGCGAACGGTTCGACGACATCCGTCCCTACGAGCGCGAGTTCGACGGCATCACGCGTTTCGCCGTGATCTCGTTGCGCGAGCCTTCGCAGCTCGCGCTACTGCACGCGGGCCGAAACGACGGCGCCGGCTTCTTCTATTATGTAATGGAGCTGGCGGACGACGCCGAGCAGGGGCGCACGATCGATCCCGACACCTATGTCCCGTGCACTCTCAGGGAACTCTTCGCGCGGCGCGGCCGGTTTCCCGTGGTCGAAGTCGTGTCGCTGGGCACAGGCCTCGCTCGCGCAGTCGGCACACTGCACCGGGCTGGTCTCGTGCATCGCGACATCAAGCCGTCCAACGTGATCCTCGTCGGCGGCGTGCCGAAGCTCGCGGATGTCGGCCTCGTGGCGGCTGCGAGCGCGGGCGCGATGACGTTCGTCGGCACCGAGGGCTTCGTGCCACCCGAAGGGCCAGGCGCGCCGTCGGCCGATGTGTTCAGTCTCGGCAAACTCCTCTACGAACTCGCCACGGGTCATGACCGAAACGACTTCCCGCGGCTGCCGGAGGGATTCGGCCGGTGGCCGGACCGACGGGCACTGCTCGAGTTGAACGAAATTCTCCTGCGCGCATGCGAGCCGGATGCGCGACGACGCTTCGAGGACGGCGAAGCACTGCTCGAAGAGCTTCTCCTTCTCCAAGCCGGCAAGTCCGTGCGACGCCTTCGCAAAATCGAGCGAAGCCTCGGGCGGACGATTCGACTGGCGGGAGCACTCGCCCTGATCGCGGCCGTGGCTGGCATCGGCGCCTGGGTCGAGCGGCAGCGCGCCAACGTGCAGGCCGAGCTGCGACAACAGGCGGAAGCCGAGCGCGACGCACTCGCTAGGTTCACTGTCTACGCAGCCACGCTCGCACAGGTGCAGCGCGCGCTCGAGCACGAGGACTACGGACGCGCCCGCGAGCTACTCCAGGCAGCAGCGCCTGCAGACGGTGGGGCGGATTTGCGCGGCTTCGAGTGGCGCTATCTTTGGCGGAAGGCTCAGGGAGATCCGAGCGTTATGATTCACGAAGGAAATCCCGTTGAGAAAATCGCGCTCTCTTCGGACGCGCGGCTGCTGGCGTCGCACGACAGCAGCGGAGTCGTGTCGCTGTTCAACGCTTCGGATTTCAAAACTGTCGGCCGCGTCGAAGGTGTCGCGCGCCTGGGCGGATTCGATCCGACCGGTGAATGGCTGCTCGGAGCGGGCACACACGATCTTCGGCGGTGGCGCGTGTCGGATGGCTCCGCGGAAGTTGCGACGGCACCCGGTGGTGTTTGTCTTCCCATCGGCGTGGATGGCGCGGGGCGGCTCGTGGCGGCTGTCACAGGCCGGCCCGCGCGAGTGGTTGTTTGGGACTTCTCCCAGAATCTTGCGGTCGTGGACATCCCGCTCGGCGAGTCAACAGACGAGCCGCCACGGGAGTTTTTCCGCGGCGCGCTTTCGCCGGATGGCGGCCGCGCGCTCATCGCTTGCGTGATCGGGCGCAGCGCGAGCGTGAAGTTCGAGTTGTTCGCGCTCGATCTGGTTCGCGGAGAAATGGTGTCGCTAGGTCCACCGCCGGTGAGGCCGGGTGCCGTCGGCTGGATGTTCGACGTCGACGACGAGATTCGGTGGTGGATCGCCGATGACGCTACCGGCGCATGGGCAACGGCGGGCGACTGCAGCGGGCCTTGGGTCGCGAGCGACGAGTTTCTTCCCGCAGGCATCAGCAGTCTTGGTGGTGCCGGAGGAATCAAGGTGATAACCGCCGGCGCGGCGCTCACTTCAGAACGGGAAGGCACGCGCTCATCGCACAAGGGCACTGCGGGAACCATTCGCACAAGCGCGATGCATCCCGATGGCAAAGTGATCTTCACGGGAAGCAGTGCGGGCGAGCTTCGCGCATGGGAGTCGCTGCGCGACAGGTCTGCGGTCCCCGAGTTCCACGGGTGGCGTTCACAAACACTCATCGCGGGTGCGGAGCTTTCGCCAAACGGGAACAGCCTCTTCGCCCAGGAAGGCGAAACTGTCGTCGTCGAACTTGACCCGGCGACACTTCTGCCGCTGCGACGCATCGAGGACATTCGCAAGATCGTCACTGTGACATCCGACAAACTCTGGGGAGTCTCGGGCGACGGGCTCGCAGTCGTCGCGATAGATCTGCGAACGGGAGAAGTCGTCGAGGAACTCGGGAGAGGCGCAAGCCAGGTCGTGCAAGCCGTCCTGTCTGCAAACGGGCATCGCGTCGTGTTCACCCGCCAGAACGGCGAACTTTGCAGCGCGGTCTTGAGCGAGTCCGGATGGGAGCCGGTCAGCGCGGTGGCCGGTTCGCATCACAACTACTGGGCGATCCGCCTCGATCGAAACGGCGATCGCTATTGGTGCGTCACCATCGACAGGAAGGTGCAGTGCCGAACACTCCCGGAGGCCGAAGTCGTGTGGTCGGTTCCGATTCCCGCAATTTCGCCGGAACTGATTCGCGTGCCGTCGCTGCGGATGGTCGCGGTCGCGCTGGAGTCGGGAGAGATCCAGTTTCACGACGAAGCCACGGGGGCGCACGTGTCGAGCCTGTCCTCCGGCAGTTCGCCGCCGGAAGGCATGGTCGTGTCGACCGACGGCATGCGGCTGCACACACTCACCGTCGCGGGCGACCTCCAGACCTACGTGCTGCCGGGCCGCTTTCTGCTCTCGTCGATTCCCACCGGCCTCGACGGCCCCGCACACAACGTCTCGATCTCGGCAGATGACACGCGCATCGCCGTTTCGAACAAGCGCGGCGTGGTGCGGGTGCTGGATGCGCGGTGATCTAGGGCGGTGTTACTTTTCGACCGTGCCACCGGGCGGCATGTTGTCGTGCTGATTCTTGGGCCGAGGGCTAGGATACCCAGCCCATCTTGTCCGCCCCGCCTTCGAACGATTCACGGCCCTCACTGTGAACGTGCACGCAATGCGATAGAATCTGACGGAGTAGATTGCTCCGTGGCTTGGACTTCGCGCTGCGTCGATCGTGTAAACTCCGTCTTTTTCGGGAACCGGAGATCCATCGGGTTTTAGGAAGTGCACACTGGGAACTAATTCTCCTGGATTGAGAACGACAACATCGTGATCAATCGCTTGAACACCGAGGGTCAGGAGACTGAAGTACTGATAGCCTTGCTTTGGCTTCGTGATAGTCACGGTGTAGAAGGTGTCGTCGTATCCGCCCGTGGCTGGGTCTTTGAACGCGTGCCATGCAACCGATACACCGTTTTGAAAGGTGTATGTGGTATCGACCCTGGAAAACAGCAGTTCTCCATCGTCTCCTTCTTTAGTGGATACTTCATTAGCGTCCGAATCGTCGGTCGTCTTCTTCATGGCGGGATGTGGTTGTGCTTTCTTGCCGCCCGTGAAGGCGCGGCGTGCTTGGGTTTTTGGGACTCCACGCGCGCGGGACACGCGGAGAGGTCCGCAGAGATTAGCAACGGGTTGAAACCGCTCAATCTTTCAACCGTGTGCGGGTGCAATGAGTAGAATCCTGCGCGACGGCGTATCCGAATGCTCAAGCCCTCTTCACGACCCGAGGAGCATTGTGCCGATTTTCTGAGATCTTTCTCCAGTTGTGGTTCGTGCTTTATGCCCGACGGTTTGGTGAGCGCTGAAACGGAGTCGGGCGTTCCTCCTTCGCCTCAGCCTTCGCCTAGGCTACGACGGGCACGGCAACGCTACGGCGGACAAGAAAGCCCGACCCACGATCGAGAGACCCGCGCTCGGAGATCGCGGGCTACCTCAAACGAGCCCACACCCGGGAACCACGGCGTGCGCCGCCTGTCCCGCTTTGATGCCGTTGGGAAAGCCGCGGTTGCGAGTTTCGCCATTCGGTGTCTCCCTTGAATCCCCCTTTCATTGCCATGACACATCCGCGCCTGCTCAAGACCCTCCTCCTGTTCTTCGTTTTCGTCTCTCTCTCGATCGCGGCCCGCGCCGTCGAGGTGCCACCGCCGGTGAAGGCGCCGAACGACGAGAGCACCTACCGCCGTCTCGTGCTCGACAATGGCCTGCGCGTGCTCCTGCTCTCCGATCCGAAGCTCAACAAGTCTGCCGGCTCGCTCGTGGTGAACGTAGGCCAGATTGACGACCCGTCCGACCGGCCCGGCCTCGCGCACTTCCTCGAGCACATGCTCTTCCTCGGCACCGAGAAATACCCGTCCGAGTCCGAATACAGCAACTACCTCCGCAGCAACGGCGGCTACTCCAACGCCTACACGACGACCGACCACACAAACTACCAGTTCGAGATTCCGCACGGCGCGTTCGAGGGCGCGATCGACCGCTTCGCGCAGTTCTTCATCACGCCGCTGTTCACGCCCGAGTTCACCGAGCGAGAGATCAACGCCGTCAACAACGAGGCGCAGCGCTACCTCGAGAACGACGGCCGCCGCGCCTACCGCGTGCGCCAGGAGCTCTATGAGCCCGCCAGCGGTGAGAGCCAGTTCTCCACCGGCAACCGCGACACGCTCGCCGGCGTGACTCGCGAGGAGTTGCTCGAATTCTACGGCAAGCACTACAGCGCCGACCACATGGCGCTCTCGCTCATCGGGAGAGACAGCCTCGACACGCTCGAGAAGTGGGCGCGCGATTATTTCTCGTCGATCCCGCGGCGCGACATCGAGCCTGTCGTGCGCGTGCAGAAGTTTCTCCTGCCCGAGCCGGCCCTGCGCCTCGCGAAGGTCGAGCCCGTGAAGGAAGTCCGCGAGCTCTCGATGGAGTTTCCGATCGGACCCACGCGGCCCGACTTCGCCGCCAAGCCCGGCGAACTCGTCGGTAGCCTGCTCGGATACGAGGGCCGCGGCAGCCTGCTCACCTACCTCAAGGAAGAAGACCTCGCCACAGGCTTGAGCGCCGGCTCCTTCGAGCGCACGGGCGAATACGGCTCGTTCTTCGTGACGGTCAGCCTCACGCCGAAGGGACTCGAGGAACATCAGCGCGTGCTGCAGGCGATGTTTTCCGCCGTGGCGATGCTGCGCGAGTCGCCCTACCCGCTCCAGTTCTTCAAAGAGCGCGCAAAACTCGCCGGGCTCGACGAGACCTTCCGCGACAAAGGCGAGGGCGCCGCACTCGCCGTCGACCTCGCGAACCGCGCGCTCTTCTTCCCGCTCGAGATCGCCGAGCGCGAGCCGTTCCTCTGGCTCGCTCCCACGGAGGCGCCGTATCGCGCGCTTCTCGAAGCCATCCGGCCCGACAATATGCTCGCGATGCTCTCCGCGAAGGGCGTGCCCACCGATCGCTCCGAGAAATATTTCGCGGTCAAATACAGCTACACTGAGGACGGCGGCGAAGCCTACGCAGCACTCGTAAGCGCGCCGCGAATCGCCGCGATCACGCTGCCCGCGGAGAATCCCTTCATCCCGCAGCAGACCGCGCTGCTGCCGCTCGAGCCGGTCGCGATCGTGAGCCGGCCCGATCTCACGCTGTATTATTTGCAGGACACGGAGTTCCAGCGGCCGATGTCGGCCTTCGTATTCAAGGTGCGTCCGGCTGCCTCGATGCTCGGCATGCAGTCAATCGTGCTGCTCCAGTATTACGTCGCGTGCGTCAACGAATCGATCAACGAGATCGCGCAGGATGCCGCGCTCGCGGGCATCGGCTACAACGTCTCCGTCGCACCCGACGGGTTGAACGTGTCCGTGTCGGGCTACAGCGACTCCGCGTCGCGCTTTCTCGAACACCTCGCCAGCGAGCTGAAGGGTTTCACGATTTCGGAAGATCGCTTCGCGGCACTGAAGGACCGGATCGTGCGCGCGCTCGTGAGTTTCCCGCGCAGCGAGACCTACCAGATCGCACAGGACCGCAAGAACGCGCTCTCACGGCAGGTGCATGCGACGCCGGAGGAGCAGCTCGAGTTCGCGCAGACGGTCACGCTCGCAACCGTGCGCGCTTTCGCCACGGAGTTTTATTCCAAGGCGCGAATCGAAGGACTTGCGCACGGCAACCTCGACAGCGCCGAGGCAGTCCGCACCGCGGAGATACTCCACGCGAAGCTCGGCAATGCCGGACTGCCCGACGCCGAACTCGCCGAGCGCAAGCTCACCATCTTCAACGCCGGCGAAACAGTCGTCGATGCCGGCAAGGTGCTCGGCAACAACTCGGCCATGTGGCGCGAGTATATTTTTGCCGAGGACACGCCCGCGAACCGCGCCGCGGCGCTGGTGCTCGGCGCATTCATCGACGAGCCCTACTACACCGAGATGCGCACCAAGCAGCAGCTCGGCTACATCGTCTGGGGCGGCATGAGTGCAGCCGACCGCCAGCTCTTCGGCTACTTCGTCATCCAGTCGAGCGACTACCCGCCCGATGAACTCGAGAAACGCTCGCTCGCCTACCTCGCGACGGTCAAAGACCAGTGGGCGGGAATCGATGACGCGACCTACGCCGCGCTCGTCGCCGGCGTGCGCGCCAATCTCCTTGAGAAGGACAAAACGATCGCCGAGCGCGCAGGCACGCTTTTCGCCCGCGCCTACCAGTTCAAAGGCGACTGGGCGCGCGTGAGCTCGACCCTGGATGCGCTCGACGAGCTCACCAAGGAGCGCGCCGGCGAAGTCCTCGCGCAGCTCATCGATCCTGCGACCGCGCGCGTGCGCACCGTGCTGCTCACCGGCCGCGAGCACAACAACTCCACCGAGATCACACCCACGTTCACTGATCGCGACGCTTGGAAGAAAACGCGGAAGTTTTATTGAGCGACGTCTTGTTCCGAGAGGTAGCGCGGGTCTATTGACCCGCGTCGGCAGGTCAGAGACCTGCCCTACCTCCCGAGCCTCCGCTCCAGCTCTGCCTTCACCGCGGGCCACTCGGATGCGATGATTGAAAACATTGCCGTGTCGCGCTGGCGTCCGGTCCACAAGCGCTGATAGCCGCGGAGAACGCCCTCGCGCTTCGCACCGATTCGCTCGATTGCCGCTTGGGAGCGCGTGTTGCGCACATCGGTCTTCAACTCCACGCGCGCGGCGCCGAGCACTTCAAACGCGTGTCGCAACAAGAGAAACTTGCAGGTCGTGTTCACCGCAGTGCGCCAGAACTCAGGCGCGAGCCAAGTCCAGCCGATCTCGATCCGCAAGTCGCCCCGGCGAATCTCGAGGTAACGCGTGCTGCCCGCGACTTTGCCGTCCACCTCGATCACAAACGGCACCTGCGTGCCGGCCTCCTGCGCGGTGAGCGCCTCGCTGACCCACGCGGCCATCGCGGCCTCGTCGGCGGGGAGCGGAATCGTCATGTGTTCCCATACTTCCGGTGAACGGCTCGCATCGACGAGTGCCTTCGCATGAACGGCACCCATCGGGACGAGGCGGACTGTCGGGCGCAAAGCCCGACCCACATCAAACTCAAGTGTGACGGGTTTCGGATCGAATGGGTTCACTTTTTAAACATTTGAGTTCGCTTCGTAGCGCGGTTCTCGAAAGTGCGGGACTGCGCCAAGTTTTGAGTAGGGCCGGCGCTTGCGCCGCGCCACTCCTCGCAGCGGAAGAGGCATGCCGCAAGCGGCAGCACTACAAGAATTTTGTGTTCCTCAATTATCATCATCTCATGAGCGCCGGCAGCGCGTTGCCGGGCACGAGCAGCGGGCCACAGAGGAAGAGAGAGGGATTGTCGGTATCCACCACGACCATCACCGCGTGGCGGCTCTTGTCGCCGAACACACCGAGCCGCGTGACGTTGGGTGCGGGCTCGCCGCCCTGGGTGAACGCGAGGCGCTCGGTGAGATGGTAGTTGTGATCGTCGGCGTGGAGCAGGAGCACCGGTTTTGCGAAGTCGCGCGCCTCGGTCTCTATCACGCGCAGGAAATTCTCCATGCCACGATCGTAGCCGGCGCGGCCGTAATCGAAAGCGAACGCATCCACCTGGAAACACAGAACGACGCCAGGTGCGCCGGTCTCGCGCGCCCGCGCAAACGTCGCGCGGATCCATGCCGCGTTGGCCGCGTCGCGCTCCTCGAACTCCTCGATGGCACCGGTCACGGCGGGCTGGTTGTTGTTCCAACTGCCGACGGCGTGCACGGTCGCGAAGACGACGCCTCCGCGTTCCCAGCGCGCGTTTTCGACAAACTTCGCGAACTGGGGATCGCGGCGCTGCGTGACGAGCGGCAGTGGATGCCTTCCACGACTCTCCTCCTTTTCGAAAAACATCCCGCGGATGCGCGCGAGCCACTCGAGCTGGTCCTGGCTGCCGTTGCTCTCGCGGATGACGTCGGTCCACTCGTTGTCGCCGGGCGTGTAGATGAGCGGCGTCTCCATCGCGTCGAATGCGGAGCGCACGCGCGTGTAGTGTTCGATGGTCGGCGGCTCGCCGCCGCCCTTGATGTCGCCGAGATGCAGCGCAAACGCGGGCCGGTGCCGGTCGATCTCCGCGAGCACGCGCTCGAAGTCCTCGAACGAGCCCTCGCCGTAGGGCAGGCAGCCGAGCGCGGCAAACGCGAAGCGCTCCCCGGCGGCGAGTGCGGCGGGGAACAGGACCAGGAGCAGCGCGCACCGGCGAAAGTTCATCACGCGGAAACTTACCGCCGGCCACGCACTTGCCAAGAGCGCTCAGCGCCAAATTCGGGCGACAGGAGCGCGAACCGGAGGGTCGCCGTGGTTGCGTCGCCCGTTTCACCGAATAGCATCTCAGGAGGCCGCGCCCATTTTCCATGAAGCCACTCTCCTCCCCAAACCGCCGCCGACGGACCCGCCTGATAGCACTCGCCGGCGCAATCGCCCTCTACGCCATAACGGGTTTCTTCATCCTGCCGCCGATCCTGCGCAGCCAGGCGACAAAACAACTTTCGGAGGCCCTCCATCGACCGGTCGCGATCGACAAGGTCGCACTCAATCCCTTCACGCTCTCCATGACTGTGCGCGGGTTTACCGTGACCGACCATGACGGTGCGGAGCTGGCGGGGTTCGACGACGTCTATGCGAACTTCCAGCTCTCATCGATCTTCCGGCGGATGTGGTATTTCCGCGAGGTCCGGATCGAGCGCCCGCGCGGCCGGCTCGTCGTCGCGGCCGACGGCACACTCAACATCGCCGACCTCGCAGCGGAAGCCCCCGCGGAGGACCTGCCCGCGGAGCCCGCCGCCACTCCGCGTTTCCTGATCGAGTCGCTCGAGGTTTCCACCGGCAACCTGCATTTCATCGACAAATCGCGCGCGACGAACTTCGAGACGCTGGTCGGTCCGGTGACGGTCACGCTTCAGAAGTTCGGAACCGGTAGCGGCGATGCCGGCAACATCGTGCTTCAGGGCAACACCGAGTCCGGCGAGCGGTTCGCATTCGACGGTTTGCTGCACGTGAACGACCTCAGCCTCTCGGGTCATTTCACCATGACCGGCGTGCATGCGCCGAAGTATGATCCGTTCCACCACACGATGACGCTCTTCGAGGTCGCCGGCGGGAAGATCTCGTTCGACGTCCGGTTCGTGGTGAACGCAAAGGGCGGCCTCACATGGAAGATCGATCCCGCGGACTTCGCGATTGAGGATCTCCACATCCGTGCGCGCGGGGAGACGGAGGATGCAATCTACCTGCCCGCGCTACTAGTCTCTGGCATCCGGGTGGACTCGGCGACCCGCACGGCGAGTGTCGCGCGCGTGGCGCTCGAGGCATTTCCCGCAGGTACTGCGCCGGCCTGGTCGGTGCAAGGATCTGACTCCGCTGCCGCCGCGAATGGCGCCACCACGATCCGGCTCACGCGCCTTGCCGACGGATCGATCGACCTCGCCACGCTGCTCACGCCGCGACTCGGGTCGCTCCCCGTTGGCGACCTGAACGCACCGGCCGCGGCACCATGGACCGCCACCATTGCCGAGTTTTCGATTCAGGACTCGCGGATCGAGCTCAACGACACTTCCAACACGCAGCCCGTTCGCCTGCTGCTCGACGATCTGGATATGATCGCGCGCAACCTCTCCTCCGATCCCGCGGCGGAGATTCTATTCGAGACGAGCCTTCGCTGGCAGGAACAAGGCACGCTTCGTGCGCACGGCACTGCGACTCGCGCGCCGCTCCATGCGAAGGTCGAGTTCGAGGCGGCCGACCTGCTGCTCGCTGCGCTCGATCCCTACCTCGAGCCGTTTGCCGCGGTGCGACTGGCCGACGGGGTGGCGCGCGCTTCGGGCACGATCACTGTTTCGAAGGATCTATCCGCCGCGGAGCCGTCGCTGGCCTTCGAGGGCTCCGCCGGACTCGACCGGCTCGTCGTGAAGACTGCCGACGGCGAGACCCCTCTCATGAGCCTCGGCTCGCTCGACCTTCGCGAAGTCCGCTTCAAGTCGCCGCCCGTCACGCTCGACATCGCCGAGGTCGCAGTTGGGTCGCCCGCGGTGAGCGCCATCATCGCCGCCGACGGAACGGTCAATCTGACCACGGTCATGAAAGCAGGAGACGCTCCTGCGGCAGTGGATGCGGGCGCTGAAGCGCCGGCCGTCGAACCGACCCCGACCGATGCGACGCCGGCGGCGCCGCGGCCGGTGATCACAATCGGGCGCGTGGTGATCGAGGACGGGCGCGCCGATGTCACGGACCGCTCGATGGAGAAGGAGTTCACCACGTCGCTTCGGGATTTCGGTGGCACGATCTCGGGTCTGTCGTCTGAAGAACTCGCACGCGCCGACGTGGACCTGAAGGGCACGCTCGACGGCACGGCGCCGTTCGAGGTGTCGGGGAAGGTCAATCCGCTGAGCGAGGACGCGTTCACCGACCTTCGTGTGGATTTCCGCGGGATCGGTCTGCCGGCGTTCACACCGTATTCCGGCCGCTACGTTGGCTACACGATCGACCGCGGTCGGCTCACGCTCGATCTCACCTACCGCCTCTCATCGCGCGTGCTCGAGGCGGAGAACAAGCTCGTGTTCGACGAGTTTTACCTCGGCGAGACCGTCGAGAGCCCCGATGCGATGAATCTGCCGCTCAAGCTCGCGCTCGGACTCCTGCGCGACCGAAGCGGCAAGATCGACATTGACCTGCCGATCCGCGGCAACCTCGACGACCCGGATTTCAAATACGGGGGCCTCGTTTGGAAGGCCATCGGCAACCTGATCGCGAAGGCGGCGACCTCGCCGTTCTCGCTGCTCGGCAAACTGATTCCCGGCGGCGGCGACCCGGAGACGCTGAGCTATGTCGAGTTCGCGCCCGGTGCGGCGGAGATCGACACGGCATCGACCGAGAAACTCCTCACGCTAGCAGGCGTGCTCTACGACCGGCCGGCGTTGGTGCTGGAGATAATCACCGCGCCTGCGCCGGAGCTCGACGCACCGCCGCTGCGCACGGCGCGATTTGAAGCGATGCTAACCGCGCGGAAGGCCAGCAAGCTGGCGGCCGCCGGCCCGTCCGCGGCGGATTCCGCGCCAGCCACTCCCGTAGTGGGCGAGCGCGAGACACTCATTCGTGAAGCGTTTGCGGCTGCGTTTCCGAGCGAGACTGGAACAGCCGTCGCCGAGACACCGGAGGAAGAGAAGCCCGGCTTCGTTGTACGGACGTTCCGGCGCGTGTTCGGGGGAAACGAGGAGGCCGAGCCTGCGCCTCCGGCCGCCGCCCAGCCCGCCGAGGTCGCCACCGGACCGTCGATCGAGGAAATGGAGGCGCGGTTGCTTGCACAGATCGAGATCACGCCCGCCGAACTGGAGGCTCTCGCCGCGGGCCGCGCAAACGCCGTCCGCGAGAGGCTTCTGGCCACCGAAAAGGTCGAGGCCGAGCGGCTTGTGATCGCCGCCGCCGCGGAGTCCGCTGCCCCCGCCGGCACGCCGAGGGTGACTTTCTCCCTCAAGTGACGCACTTCGTGGAACCGATCGGTGCGTTCGACAATCAAACACGGCAAGCCCACCATCATCCCATGAGCCGATCTTCGTTTCTCGTCGTTTCCACGATCCTCCTGCTATCCGCCGGCTGCTCCTCGATGGAGTATGCCATGAAGGAGAAGTTCGGCATCCACAAACGCGACATCCTCGTCGCCCGCGTCGAGGACGCGCGCGAGTCGCAGGACGCCGCGAAGGAGCAGTTCAAGACTGCGCTCGAACAGTTTATCGAGCTGACCGGCGCCGAGACCGGTGAGCTGAAAGACCGCTACGACAAGCTTTCCGCCGCCTATGATCGCAGCGAGAGCCGGGCAACGGCGGTGCGCGATCACATTAGCGAGATCGAGACCGTGGCCGCCGCGCTTTTCCGCGAGTGGGAGGACGAGCTCGGCCAATACAGCGACCAGAACCTGCGCCGCATAAGCGAGCGGCAGATGCGCGACACGCAATCGCGCTACGCAGAGCTCATCGAAGTCATGCAGCGCACCTCCGCTCGGATGGATCCGGTGCTCGTGCGCTTCAGGGACCAGGTGCTCTTCTTGAAGCACAATCTCAACGCGCAGGTCATCGCCCAGCTCGGCACGACGGCCAACACGCTCAAGGGCGACGTCGGCCGGCTCATCACAGAGATGGAAGCGTCGATCCGCGAGGCCGACGAGTTCATCAGCGCGATGAAGACGACGGCGGGAAGCTGAGCGAGCCGAGCAGTCGATTCGAAGGTAGGAGCCCGCTTGCGGGCGATTTCTTCGAAATACACTCCCAAGGCAATCGCCCGCAAGCGGGCTCCTACATCGAGTCATCTGAACCATGAGATTGAAGTCCACGATCGTGGGGATGTTCGTCGCCAGCGCGGTCACGTGCGCCGCGTGTGCGAGCGATAGCGCGACACCTGCGAAGCCAGTCGCCTTGTTTCCTGACGGTGCATCGGTCGCGTCGGGCGCGAAGATCGAATCGGCCGATTTCCCTGCCGAGCCGTTGAAGTTCTACCGGTTCGAGTGCCGCATGCGCTCGCCGGGAAAGGGATTCGTCGCAGCTCTGTGGCGAAACCCAGACGCGACGTGGGGCCGCGATCTGCAAGGCCGTCCCGGCGATTTACGCGCGGAAGATTACCAACTCGTGCAGCAGTCCGACGATTGGCACACCGTTGTCTTCTACTCGCGCGCGCAGGCCAACGCCGTCGCCGGTTGCCTGCGCGTGCAGGCGCTCGACGAGTCGATGGAGATCGAGTCTGCATCCGTGACGGGTCCCGCATCGGCAGTGGAAGTGCTCGCGTGGTCGGAGTCGCTGCTGGACGGCGCAAACATTCCAACCTCCGTCGGCACCGGCGCGCTGCCGCGCACAGTCGCCGCGCTTCGCAGTGGCGGCACACTTCGGATCGCGTTCCTCGGCGACAGCATCATGCAAGACGCAGCGAACTCGCCGGTCGATCTCTGGCTGGAGAGCGAACGCTCGGGATTGCGTGCCGAGATAATCACCGCGATCGGCGGCGGCGCGGGCATGGAGCGATGGAGTCATCCCGACAAGTTTCCCGGCCACGATCTCAACCTGCGGGCAGCCGTGATCGACGGGCGCCCCGACCTCGTTCTCATCGGTGGCATCAGCACGCGAAGCATCGACGACACGCGTGCAATCATCGGCCGGATTCGTGACGGCGCACGTGCGATCGATGCACCCGAGCCAGACATCGCGCTGTTGACGGGACCGTTCGGCGAGTGGGCCAAACCGGCGCCGGGTATCGATGCCGCTGCGCTCGGCGCCCTCGCGTCGGAGACGGGCTGCGCATTCTTGGATCTGCGCGCCGCTTGGATCGAGGCGATCGCCGCGTCGGGCCGCGAGCCTGCGACGTTCTACCGCGATGCGATCCACGGCAGCGCCACTGGCAAACATCTGCAAGGTCGGATCATCGCGGATTGGATCCTGAGCTCGTTGAACGCATCCCGGTAGCTGCCAGCGCCGCGAATGCATACGCGCCCGCGGCGGCGGCGAACACCGCGCCGTGGCCGGCGTTGACGGCGATGAGAACCGCGAGCGACGGCGCGACGACCGACGCGCAGCCATTCACCGCCCACGCCCACGGCACGTGGCTCGGCTCCGTCGCCTCAAGCGATCGCAGCAGCGTCGGAAACGCCATGCCCATCGCGAATGCCACCGGCGTGATCGCCAGTCCCGCGACAACCATCCGCACTGCGGCCGGCGCGCTCCAGCCCGCGGGCGCCAGTGACGTCGCCACGCCGAGCGCCACGCACACCGCAGCCACGCCGAGCGCGATCTTTGCCAGCGTGCGCGGCTCGGCGCCAAAGCGTTGCGAGAACGCGCTGCCCGCGCCCGCGGCGAGGAGGAGCGTCGTGAGCACAGTGGCTGCGGCCGGCAGCGAGCCGCCCAGGAAAAGCGTGAGCCGCGCGATCAACCCGATCTCCACAAACATGAAGCCGAGCCCGAGCCCTGCCGCGAATAGCGCCGTCGCCCAACGCGAGCCGCCCGACCATCCAACACGCGAGAGCGGCGCGATCACGAGCGCGAGCGCTGCGGCGAACAACAGCGGTGCGGAAATCGCCACGACGAGATAGCCCATCTCCACAAACGGCGCCGACCACCAGCCGCTGTCCCGCGCAAGCCTCGGCAGGTGCGCGATCCGCAGGAACTGCGAGAAATACGGCCGGTCGTCGGTGGCCGGCGCGAGTCGGAATGCACCCCCGGTCGCGGCCTCTGCTGCAACGATGTCGCCATCGAGTATCGCGCGCACCTGCTCCGTCAACGCCGAGCCCGGCGTCTCGTGGAAACGCTCCTCGTCTTCGCCCATCTCGCCGCGGAGCACGAGCGGATCGAACTCGAGGCGCTCGCAAAATGCTCGGATCGCCACCGCGTCCGCCTTGGTCAGCGGCGACCGCTTTGCGATGAACGTCGTCGCACTCCAAGATCGGATCACCGCGATGTGCGCGCGAGGTTCGCTAACACCCGCGCGACTCAACCCCTCGAGCATCGTCGCGAGCAGTCGCGGTGCGTTTCTCTCGGGTTGTTCCGTCCACGCTGTCGCCACGATGACACCGTCGTCCGCGAGCCGCCCGAGCGCGGCGGCAAACGCTTCGGCCGTGAAGAGGAACTGCTCGCCCACCGCGTGCATGCCGGCCGAGCCGCCGAAGCTCCCGGCGATCGGAAACCGGACGACATCGAGCGGGGCGTCGCGCGCGGAGAGCGCATCGCGCGGTTCACGGCGCTCGACTGTCACTCCCGTGGGCAACACACGTGCGAGCGCGCGCGCAACGGCCGGGTGCGGCTCAACGCAAACAACGGACTTCGCGCCTTTCGAGATCGCCCACGCCGCAAGTCCCTCGCCGCCGGATTGGATGAGCAACACGTTCCGCCTCGGGCCCATCGCCCAGGCGACCGACTCGAGCGCATGATCGAACGGCGCGAGCGCTCCCGGCGCCGCGTAATCCGTGAGGAGCGAACCGCGCAGGTTACCATCGAGCAACAAGGCGCGCTGCACGGAGAACTCGCCGGCGAAGCGAAGGCTGGCCGGCGGCGCTGGACGGAATGCCGGCGCCTCCACAATCTGCAATCTCCCGCGCGGGTGCGGCTCGTCGAGCACCACGCTCGCGCCCGGAAGGTCGAGCAGCCTCGAGATGTCCTTGAACTGCGATGGCCGCAGTCCACCGGGCGCCACAAGCGCCGCAACGATTGCGATCGCCACAAGCGCCGCAGGGCCCGCACTCACGATTGCCCGCGTGCCGCGTTCAGGCCGGAACAGAATTGCACCGCAAAGCGGGAGTAACGCGACGACCGCGAGTGCCTCCGACGATTGAAGCACAGAAAGGAGCATCCAGCCCGCGACTCCGCCCGCGCCCGATCCTGCGAGATTCCACGCGTAGAGCCGGCCCGCGCGCGCAGCGCCGCTGGTGAGCACGACACCGATCGCGAGGCCTGAGAGAAAAAACGGAATTGCGAGCGCCACGCATGCGACGGCGAGGAGTGCAGCCTGCCGGACATCGACGAAGAGGAGGTAGATGTCGGGTGCGGTGGTGCCGCTGCCGGCAAGCACAGGTGCGAGCGCCATCCCGGCCGCCGAGAGTGCCGCTGCGGTGCGCGCGACCTGCCCGCTCGATCGCACCAGTCGCTCGCGTGCCAGCGTGAGGACCGTGCCGCTCGCGCCGAACCCGAGCAGCGCGAGCGCAATCACGAGGTAGGCGAAGTGATACCAACCCACCCAGCCGAGCGCCTGCATCAGCACGATCTGCCACGCCGT
>DATKCJ010000236.1:0-6361 GCA_035513275.1 Opitutaceae bacterium | reverse complement strand
TCCTTCGGTCGACACGCCTTGCGGATCGTAGATGTAGCCGACGCCGTGGATCGTGCGGAAGGGTAGTTGGTCGATGTCGACCTTCTTGAAGAGGTCGCGGATCTTCACGATGTATTGGTCGAGCGAGCGGCTGCGGACATCGGCGTGGATGCCCCAGACGGCGTGGATGAGTGCCTTGCGCGACACGACAACGCCGGTGTGATCGGCGAGGTAGGCGAGAATGCCGAGTTCCTTGCGGCCTATCGTGACGGTTTCGCCACTGGGAAGCTGCAACTCGAGCCGGGTGGGGTTTACCTTTGCGCCGAGGAACTCGAAGGGCTCGTCGGTCACCTTGGTGTTCTTGGTGACGTTTTGATCGGTGAGCGTCTCGGCGCGGCGAAGAACGGCGCGGATGCGTGCGACAAGCTCCGGGTAGGAAAACGGTTTGGTGATGTAGTCGTCGCCGCCCATTTCATCGAGGCCTTTGACCTTGATGACTTCGGAAGACGTGCCCGTGAGGAAAATGACAGGCACGCGGATATCGTCCTTGCGGAGTTCCTGAAGGAACGAGAACCCGCTTTGGTCGGGGATGTTCAGGTCCAGGAGCATCAGGTTGGCGAAGTTGCGCTTGAGGAAGCGCAGTGCCGGGGCGCACCGGAAATAGACCTGCGTCTGCATGCCGGCTGCTTCGAGATGTTCGGCGATCACGTTCGCTAGCTGTTCTTCGTCTTCAACAATCAGGATCAGCGGCTTCGAGGGTCG
This sequence comes from Opitutaceae bacterium, assembly GCA_035513275.1. Classification (GTDB taxonomy): domain Bacteria; phylum Verrucomicrobiota; class Verrucomicrobiia; order Opitutales; family Opitutaceae; genus DATKCJ01. Next base: position 5,620 of record DATKCJ010000236.1, on the reverse strand, counting down.
GCTCATTGGGGATTATGTGTGCGGGTAGTCCGATGCCAGCCGGCAAACTGCCGCACTGGTAGCCTGGCGATGGTTGAATCGTCTGTCGGCAACATTGGCAGTTCTTGGAAGGCCCCTGTGAATTGTCAAAATAATATCAAGGAAGCGTCAAAGCCGGCCACCGCTCTCGAGCGCCGCGAGCCGTTCGAAACCCGGCGGGCCGGGGCGTTTCGCGTCTCGACCCCGCGAAGCGGCGGTCTCAAAAAGAGTGCATGAGCAAGGTCACCCTCGGCCTGTTGCAGCATGCCTGCAGCGCCAGCCCAGCCGCCAACTTGAAGAAGACACTCGCACTCACGGAGCGCGCGGCGCGGCGCGGCGCGAAGATCATCTGCACGCAGGAGCTGTTTCGCTCGCAGTATTTCTGTCAGAGCGAAGATCACGACAACTTCGCTCTAGCCGAGCCGATCCCGGGACCGAGCACGAAGGCGTTCCAGCGGATAGCGAAGAAGCACAAGGTGGTCATCGTCGCCTCGCTTTTTGAGAAGCGTGCCTCAGGGCTCTACCACAACACAGCGGTCATCATCGACGCAGACGGCAAACTGCTCGGGATCTACCGGAAGATGCACATCCCGGACGACCCGCTCTACTACGAGAAATTCTACTTCACCCCCGGCGACACTGGCTTCCGCGCGTGGAAAACGCGCTACGGCACGATCGGCGTCCTGATCTGCTGGGACCAATGGTATCCCGAGGCGGCAAGGCTCACGGCGTTGCAGGGGGCCGAGATCATTTTCTACCCGACAGCGATCGGCTGGCATCCGAAGGAGAAGAAAAAACACGGCGCAAACCAGCACGGCGCATGGGAAACGATCCAGCGCGGCCACGCCGTCGCGAACGGCTGCATCGTCGCCGTGGCGAACCGAGTCGGATTGGAAACACCTGTCGGCGGCGACGGGATCGAGTTCTGGGGCCAGAGCTTCGTCGCGGGGACGAGCGGAGAAATTCTCGCAAAGGCGTCAGTCGGCGATGAGGAGATCCTGCTCGTGCCGGTGGACCTCGGGCAGGTGGATGTCACGCGCACCCATTGGCCGTTTCTCCGCGACAGGAGGATCGACGCTTACGGGGATCTGACGCGGAGGTTCGTCGACTAGGAATTCGCTTCGCGAATTCCTAAGTGTCCGCTTCGCGGACAAAGAGACGTGAGAAAAAGAGAAAACAATCAGGAAGATCCAGCGCGACGCGGAGCGTCGCGTAAGGAAATCGGAAACCGAGAGCTGCCCCCGGCTGCTCTCGGTTTCCGATTTCCTGCGGAGTGGGAACCTCAGGACGCAGTCTGGCTCTCGTGGCCGCACAAACGGAAGACGTGGCCGGGGCATTTCCGGCCGATACCCGGCGTGTTCGCGCGCGTCGTCGCCAGCATCAGCCGTTTCGAGAGGGTGCGGATCAATTGCGCGCGACCCCTCCAGCCGCGCGCGATACGCTTATGCCGCAACGCGGGTGCCGACATGGCGAGAGTCCGTTTCTACGATCACCCAACGAACGATGTCTGGTGTCGCGACCACGGCCCGATCTTCGTGAAGAACGATCGCACCGGCGAGGTCGCACTGACCGACTGGGCCTTTAATTCCTGGGGCGACAAGTATCCGCCTTACGATCTCGACAACCGGATCCCGCCAAGAATCGCCTGGAAGCTGCACCTGCGCCGGTTCGAAAATCCGATGATCCTCGAAGGCGGCTCGATCGACGTGAACGGACAGGGCGTCCTCATCACGAGCGAGCAATGCCTGCTCAATCGGAACCGCAATCCGCACCTGAACCGCGCCGCGATCGAGCGAAACCTGCGTGACTTCCTCGGCGTGCGCACAGTGCTGTGGCTCGGTGACGGCATCGCCGGTGACGACACCGACGGGCACATTGACGACATGACGCGGTTCTTCAGTCCCGGCGGCCTGATCACTTGCGTCGAGCCGAACAGGCGCGACCGAAACCACAGGCCACTTGCGGCGAACCTCGAGCGCCTGCGCGGCTTCCAGCGGCCCGGGGGAGGGCGGTTTGAGATCGTGGAGCTCCCGATGCCCCGACCGATGGGTTTCCGCGGGCAACGCGTGCCGGCGAGCTACGCCAATTTTCTAGTGATCAACGGCGCAGTGCTGGTGCCGACGTTTCGGCAGCCGCGGCGCGACATGGAGGCTTGCGCGATCATCGGCAGTTGTTTCCCGGACCGGGCGGTGATCGCCATTGATTGCTATGAGTTGATTTTGGGCCTCGGCACACTCCATTGTATCTCGCAGCAGCAACCCGCCTGACTTCTCAACCTACCTTTCGATGACGATCCCGACCCCGTCTCTCCGAATCGCAGCCTTCCTTGTCTTCAGCCTCCTTCTCGGTGGCTGCGAAACCTTTGAGGAGCGTGTGCGCACCACGCGCGAAGTGCCGGTAATCACGCATGAGTTCGACGCCACAGCGGCGACCGTGATGACGGCCGCGCCCGACGCGCTCCTGCGGATGGGCTACAGCATCACCTCAACCTCTGCGGCCCACGGCCGGATCGAGGCGATCACGAACGTCCGCCGGGATGCCGGGATGCGCAATTCCCGACAGACGCGGCTGAAGTTCGCTGTCGAGGAGCGGGATGGCGGGTATTCACTGGCGAGCATGCAGGCGTGGGAGATCCGCGAGGAGGAAAACACTCGTGGCGAGCGGCTTATGTCTGAGATCGGCGTGGTGAACTCCTCTTTCCACCTTTCCATCTTCAGCGCCATCGAGGAGGTCATCGCTGAGACGGCGAAGTAGGCTGGGGCGGCGCATTCGAGACGCCCGGCCTTTTTCCTTGCGCCGCGGGCGGCGGCTTGGAGAGTCTCGCCCTCTTGCGGCACTCACATTGGTCCGGTCCGACGTCGCCGCATGCTCCCGTCGGCTGGAATCAGAGTCTAACACCAAACCATCAGGGCTTTCTGCCCTCGCGTGGGGTCGGGGAACTGGAGCAGCCCGGGCCACACGTTTCACATCATGAGTTCGTTAATGCAGGAACTGCTGGCTAATTCGTCATTCAGCCGGCTCAAAGAGGGGGCGATTGTCCCCGGCACGATAACCGAAATCCGCCAGAACGAAGTCGTCGTCGACATCGGTGGCAAATCAGAGGGAGTCATCCCCGCGCATGAGTTCGGTGATCTCGGCGAGCTTCAGATCGGCTCCCAGATTGAAGTGCTCGTTATCAAGCTCGAGGACATCGGCGGAAACCCGATCCTGTCCTACGACCTGGCCCAGCAGAAGAAGAACTGGGAAAACATCGTCTTGAAGTGCCAGGAGGGCGCCATCGTCCCCGGCCGCGTCAAGACCAAGGTCAAGGGCGGCCTCATTGTGAGCATCGGCGTGGACTCGTTCCTCCCGGCGTCGCACATCGACATCCAGCCCCCCAAGAACCTCGATCAATATCTGGGGCAGACCTACGATTTCAAGGTCCTCAAGATCAACCTCGACAGGAAGAACATCGTTCTCTCCCGCCGCGAGCTCCTCGAGGAGCAGCGCTCGCAGAAGCGCCGCGACTTGCTCGACTCGATCCAGCCCGGCCAGCTCCGCAAGGGCGTCGTGAAGAACATCACCGACTTCGGTGCGTTCATCGACCTCGACGGCATGGACGGCCTCCTCCACATCACCGACATGAGCTGGGGCCGCATTGCGCACCCGAGCGAGATGGTCAAGCAGGGTGAGGAGATCGAGGTCATGGTTATCGAGGTCAACCGCGAGAAGGAGCGTGTCTCCCTCGGCCTCAAGCAGACCAAGAAGAACCCGTGGGACGACATCGACCACAAGTTCCCCGTCGGCGCCCGCATCCGCGGCAAGGTCGTCAACCTCGTGCCGTATGGCGCGTTCGTCGAGCTCGAGCCTGGAGTCGAGGGTCTCGTGCACATCACCGAGATGTCCTGGACCAAGCGCATCGCGAAACCTTCCGACCTCCTCAAGGTCGGTCAGGAACTCGATGCCGTCATCCTCGGCCTCAACCGCGACGAGCAGAAGATTTCACTCGGCTTGCGCCAGCTCGAGGCCAACCCGTGGGACATGGTGAAGCACAACTATCCCGTTGGCGCACGCGTCCGCGGCAAGGTGCGCAACATGACCACCTACGGCGCCTTCATCGAACTCGAGGAAGGTATCGACGGCATGGTGCACGTTTCCGACATGTCGTGGACCCGCAAGGTCAACCACCCGAGCGAAGTGCTCAACAAGGGCGACGAGATCGACGCGATCGTTCTCGACGTCGATCCTAGCCAGCAGCGGATCTCGCTCGGCGTGAAGCAGCTCTCCGACGATCCGTGGTCCGACATCGACCGCGTGTTCCGCGTGGGCGACGTTGTCGAGGGCAAGATCAGCAAGATCACGACCTTCGGCGCCTTCGTCGAAATCAAGGACGGCATCGACGGCCTCGTGCACATCTCCCAGATCCAGGAGGAGCGTGTGGACAAGGTGAAGGACGTCTTGAAGCCCGGCCAGGAAGTCACCGCGCGCGTCATCAAGATCGACCGCGAGGAGCGCCGCCTTGGCCTGAGCATCAAGGCCGCGAACTACAGCGCCGATCAGCTCGAGGCGGAGGCAGCGACCTACGACTCGATGAAGAGCGGCACCGACCTCATGAACCTCGGCGACATCCTCGACGAGGCCACAGGCAAGGAGTAGTCGACCCGCCAGTCAGTCTTTCAAGGGCGCCCCGAAACGGGCGCCCTTTTTGTTTGCCGCCGGCGGATGATAAACGCGGGCTTGGCGCAGGCTGCGCGTTGGTCACTATGGGTTGAAATTGGAAGAGAACCACGAGCCCAAGCCGGTGAATGAGACCCCGCCCGTCCAAGCCGGGCGCTGGGACAATCGCAGGACGCTTGCGGTTGTGCTTCTTGGCCTCGGGATTTTTGCGCTCGCGCAGCGTTTCCTCGGCCCCGATTGGAACCAGCTTGTCGTGCTAGCGATCGGCGTGGCACTCATCGTCGCGGCGTTCGCGTCGCGGACTTGGGGGATGCTCGTTGCAGGTTGCGTGCTCACCGGGCTTGGGTCCGGAGTTGTTGCCCGGGCTCTGGTTGATGCCGACCGCGCGGGGCGCGCTGGGATATTTTTCGTCTGTTTCGGTGCTGGTTGGTTTCTCCTTTGGATCCTCTCCGCAGTCGGATTCAAGCGACGGGACACGTGGGCGATGATACCGGGTGGCGCGCTCCTGCTTGTGGGACTAACGCAGCTCTTCCACCCGGACTTGAAGTTCTATCTCAGGATCGCCTTCGATCTCTGGCCCTATGCGGCCATCGCAGCCGGGATCGGACTGCTGCTGCTCTCCGCGCGAAAGCGCTGAGACTCGATCGAGGGAACCTCACGCCGACTTGCGGATCGGCGCAGGGCGCCTGGCGCGCGACTCGAAGAACTCGCGGAGCACATCCATCCGCTTTCGGACCCGATCCTCCTCGTCGATTTCATCCTGCGTGCGCTGGTGCTCGATGTCGGCCATGGCGCGGCGCATCTTTGTGATCGCGATGTTCTGCAGCTGGCGCACGCGCTCGCGCGTGACGTTGAATATCTTCCCGACCTCCTCGAGCGTGAGCTCGTCCTTCCCTTCGAGGCCGAATCGCAGCTTGATGATCTCCGATTCGCGTTCGTCGAGTCC
>DATKCJ010000235.1:0-2715 GCA_035513275.1 Opitutaceae bacterium | reverse complement strand
TTCTGTGATAGTAGTCGGCAAAGGTCTGCAGGCCCGTGACGTCCACCGTGAACGCAAACCCGCCGTTGCCCACAGTGAGCGGCGAGGTCGGATCGACCGAGCGCACGACGACGTTGTGCCGGCGCACGAGTGCCTCGCGGTCGATCGGTGCGGCGACCGCGCAGGTGCAACACGCGAAGAGAAGTAGCTGGGGGAGCATATTCATCGCTGGGTGTTCAACGATGGGTGAGGCTAGCGGCGCCGGGCAAGTCTCCTTCCGAACGGCGCGTAATTGCGCGCGATGAAACGCAAATTCGATTGAGAGGCTCTGTGGCCCGTTCTAGGCAGGGTGCCGCCGCCACCAGACATGAGAAAACTCAAGTCTTCTTCTGCTCCGCGTGAATTGAACGCCGTGAAGCCGGCGCGCACCGCGGCTCAGCTCAAGGCGGATGTCGAGGCGGCGGTCGCAGCGCTGAAGCGGAAGAGTTCGAAAAAAGTTCGCGACGGGCTCGTGCGGTTCGGGCTTCCTACTGCCAATGCGCTCGGCGTGCAGATGCGGGACATCCAGGCGCTTGGCGAGAAACTCGGGCCGGATCACGAACTCGCCGAGGCGCTTTGGGAAACAGGAGTCTACGAGGCGCGACTGCTTGTGGCCTACATCGGTGAGCCTGCGAGGCTGACCCCCGCGCAGATGGATCGCTGGTGCCGCGACTTCGACAACTGGGGAATTGCCGACACGCTTTGCTTCGCGCTTTTCAATGAGTCGCCGCACGCGTGGGGCCGTGTCGGGCACTGGGTGCGCAGGAAGGCCGAGTTTGAAAAACGGGCGGGGTTCGCGCTGATCGCGTGCCTCTCGCATCCGCGCAGACCCGGCGACGATGCTCTCTTCATCGAAAGCCTCGCGCACATCGAGCGCGGCGCGTCGGACGAGCGCAACTTCGTGAAGAAGGGCGTGAGCTGGGCGCTGCGGATGGTCGGCCGCCGTGACGTCGCGCTCAACACCGCCTCTGTCGCACTCGCGCGGCGACTGATCGAATCAGAGCACACCTCCGCACGCTGGATCGGTCGCGACGCGCTCAAGGAGCTGACGAGCGCGGCGCTCCTGCGGCGGTTGGCGGCGGGTTGAGATAGCACGCTGTGGGATTGAGAAGGGTCTCTCACTGTAGGCCGCGTGCCTCCACGCGGCGATGTGCGTGACAGCGTGCTTGGTTTCGCCCGGTGAGAGCACCGGGCCTACAAGCGTCGTTGAAAGTCGCCCTCTCGGCCCATTCGACAAGCTCACGAAGCGAGGGGCTCGCTACACTCTGCGTTATTCTCTTCCGCGCGTGATCCTTTCTGCCCGCGGATTCCGCTTACGGGACGACGGCGCAAACTCCGCCAAGCGGCGGGCGCCACAGAACACCATCACAAAGTCAGGATCAACTCGATGCTCACACCGGTGTGCAAGGCATTGATCCGTCAGACCCAAAGAGACCATCCAATGAAATCCACCCGCAATCGACTCCGCATCTCCGTCGCAGGACTGATGCTGTTACTCGCACCCCACGCCGCGCCCGCCGATGTCGTCACCGACTGGAACGCCATCATGCAGTCGACCGTGTTTGTGCCGCCCACGAGCCCGTTCTCTCAAACTCGCGGCGCCGCGATCACGCAGCTCGCCGTGTTCGAGGCCGTCAACGCGATCATCGGCGATTACGAGCCTTACCTCGGTGTCGTCGCCGCACCCGCCGGTGCCTCGCCGGAAGCCGCCGCGGCTGCTGCCGCACACGGTGTGTTGAGCGTTCTATACCCGGCAAGTGCGGGAGCGCTCGATGTTGCACTTGCCGATTCGTTGTCTGCCATCCCCGACGGCGCCTCCAAGGACGACGGCGTCGCAGTCGGAATCGCCGCCGCCGAGGCCATGGTGGCGCTGCGCAGCGCCGATGGCTCGAGCACAGCGGGATCGTTCCCCTACACGCCGGGGTCGAATCCTGGAGACTGGCGGCCCACGCCGGCCGGATTTGCGCCCGCCGCCATGCCGGGGTGGGGGCTTGTGGACACGTTTGGCATAGACGACGGCGCGCAGTTTCGTGCGGCTCCCCCGCCCCTGCTGCACACCGGGAAATACGCCCGCGATTGGGAAGAAGTGAGAGTGGTCGGCAGCGCCGGCAGCACCTCGCGCCCGATCGACCGTGCCAATGTCGCGCGCGTCTACGCCGTGCTGACTTTCGTCAATCTCTACCATCCCATCGCGCGCGAGTTGAGCGTGCTCCATGGGAAGACCCTGTCCGAAAACGCCCGCATCTTCGCGCTCCTCGCGATGGCCGGGGCAGACGGCCTCATCTCGAGCATGGAAGGGAAGTTCTACTACGACCTCTGGCGCCCGGTGACGGCGATTCAGATGGGCAATCTGGACGGCAATGCGAAGACATGGTCGGAGCCGACATGGGCAACTTTCATCGCGACTCCGCCATATCCTTCTTATCCGTCGAATCACGCGAGCGGCTCGGGCGCGTCTATCGCCGTGCTCGAAGACGCGTTCGGCAAGCGCGGCCACAGCTTCAGCGTGAGCACGCCCAGCGTGCCGGACGTGGTGCTCAACTACGCCACGTTTGAGGACATCGGGGTCGACATCGATGATGCCCGCGTCTTCGGCGGCATTCATTTCCGCTTCGACCAGGTAGCGGGACGGAAGCAGGGAACGCAGGTTGGCCACCACATCCTGCAGCGTGAGCTGCGCCCGGTGCATGGGAAGTG
>DATKCJ010000234.1:0-8009 GCA_035513275.1 Opitutaceae bacterium | reverse complement strand
AGATCTGAGCCGTAACGATGCAGTCGAAGGTGCGAGGTCTTCGTAGCTGCCGAGGTAACGAGGCAGTATCTGGGTGCTCACCGTTCCTTCTGCCTCCTTACGTCGGCAGCTACATTCGACTGCAGAGATCCGGCCCGCAGCTGAGAACAACCGGTGAGTGAATTCCTCCATGTCTTCGTGCCTCTGTGTCTCTGTGTCTCTGTGGTTAGACTGCCGTTTCCTGCAGCTTCTCTGGAGCTTGGTCCTTGGATGTTGGAACTTCGCGCGCGCTGCGCGCGCGTCACGTCTTCCAAAGCTGCAGCGTCTTCAGGTAGTTCGCGCGTTCGAAGGCCGCCGGGTCGGGGCAGTTCGCGAGGCTGAGTGCGCCGCGCATCTGCGCGACGGATTCATACTCGTGCTCCTCCATCCAGTAGCGCAGCCCGTCGACCAGCGCGGTAACGTGGCTTGTGCCCTTTCTCAGAAGACACGAGACGACCTGCGCAACAGTGGCGCCCGCGAGCAGCGACTTCACCACATCGTGCGAATCGTGCACGCCACCCGTCGCCGCCATCGGAATCCGGACCTGGCCAAACAGGATCGCGAGCCAGCGCAGCCTTAGGCGGAGCTCGTCGGGCGTGGAGAGCTCGAGCCGCGGCACGACCTCGAGAGTCTCGACGTCGATGTCGGGCTGGTAGAAACGGTTGAACATCACGAGCCCGTCGGCGCCGGCTCCCTCGAGCAGGCTGCCGATATTGCTGAACGACGAGAAGAACGGCGCGAGCTTCACTGACACCGGAATGTGGACCGCGCCTTTCACCTCGCGAATGATCTCGAGAATGTTGTCGCGCACATCCGTGCCGGGAACCGTGGCATCGGTGGCAAGGTTGTAGATGTTCAACTCGAGCGCATCGGCGCCTGCGTGCTCGATGAGCGATGCGTAGTCGACCCAGCGGCCAGCGCGCGTGCCGTTGAGCGAGCCGATGACGGGAATCGCCACCGCGTCCTTGATGCGGCGGAGCTGGCCGAGGTATTCCTCCGGCCCGAGCGCGTAGTCGGCTGCACTTGGGAAGAAGTTCGCCGCCTCGGAGAACACATCCTCAAAGCGACGCATGTGCGCGAACTCCGCGCCTGCATCGCGATCGAGCTGCTCCTCAAAGAGCGAGTGCATCACGATCGCGGGCGCGCCGGCGTCCTCGAGCCGCTTCACTTCGTCGAGATTGCCCGTGAGCGGCGACGCTCCGGGCACGACGGGATTCGAGAGCTCGAGGCCGAGGTAACGGGTGGAGAGATTCGGCTTCATGACTTTGGCTCCTCCTCTTTCGCGGGCGCGGCGGGCGCGAGCCGTGCCTTGGCGTCGGCGGCGGCCTGCTCGTGGATCAGCCAGCGATCGTTGACGGATTTCTGCGCGGCCCCGGCGAGCACTTTTGCGCGCACCGGATCGGTCTTGTTCAGAATCTGGAATCGGATCTCGTTGCGCGTGTAGTTCGACAGCGGAATCTTGGGCGCCATCGAGTCGAGCACGAAGTCGGGCTCGCCACGTGCAGGGCGTGTCGGATCGAAGCGGAAGAGCGGCCAGGTGCCCGTCTCAACCGCGAGCTTCTGTTGCTGCAGGCCCTGCGAGAGCGCGTAGCCGTGCGCGATGCAGTGACTGTATGCGATGATGATCGAGGGACCGGGGTGAGCCTCGGCCTCGCGGAACGCCTGCAACGTCTGGCTGTCGCGCGCGCCGAGGGCGACGCGTGCCACATAGACGTTGCCGTAATTCACGGCCATCATCGCGAGGTCCTTCTTCGGCGTCGCCTTGCCTGCGACGCTGAACTTCGCAACCGCGCTCAGCGGCGTGGCCTTCGACTTCTGGCCGCCGGTGTTCGAGTAGACCTCCGTGTCGAGCACGAGGATGTTCACCTTGCGCCCGCTCGCGATCACGTGGTCGAGACCGCCGTAGCCGATGTCGTAGGCCCAGCCGTCGCCACCCACGATCCACACGGACTTCTTAACGAGGTAGTCGGCGACCGCGATGAGCTCTGCCGCCACCGGCGTGTCCACCTCGGCGAGTTTTGCCTTGAGCGCCAGCACCGCGCGGCGTGCGCCGGCGATTCCGGCCTCGTTGGACTGATCGGCGCCAAGGATTGCCTCGGCGAGTCCGTCTCCCAACCGCGGCGCGAGTTCGCGCAACAGAGAGGAAGCGCGGGCCTCGTGCTGATCGACCGCAAGCCGAAGACCGAGGCCGTATTCGGCATTGTCCTCGAAGAGCGAGTTGGACCACGCGGGGCCGCGGCCCTGCGCGTTCGCGCGATAGGGAGTTGTCGGCAGGTTGCCGCCGTAGATTGACGAGCAGCCGGTCGCGTTTGCGATGAGCAGGCGGTCGCCGAGCATCTGCGTCAGGAGCTTGATGTAGGGCGTCTCGCCACAGCCGGCGCATGCGCCGGAGAACTCGAAGAACGGCTCGCGGAACTGCGAGCCTTTCACGTCGAACTTGAGCGTCGCGCGATCGGGCTGCGGCAGCTTGAGGAAGAAGTCCCACCCGGACTTCTCCTGTTCGAGCAGCGGCTCCTGCGGCTGCATCATCAGCGCCTTGCGGTTGAGATTGCTCTTGTCGCGCGCGGGGCAGACCTGCGCACAGAGCGTGCAGCCCGTGCAATCCTCGGGCGCCACCTGCACGGTGAACGCGCAGCCGGGACTCTCGGAAGAGCGGAACTTCGTGCTCTTGAATCCCTCGGGCGCGCCGGCGAGCGCTGTCGTCGGATAGAAGTTCGTGCGGATCGCGGCGTGCGGGCATACGAGCGCGCACTTGTTGCACTGGATGCACAGCGAGGTGTCCCACACGGGGATCTCGTGCGCGAGGTTGCGCTTCTCCCAGCGCGCGGTGCCGGTCGGCCAGGTGCCGTCCACTGAAAACGCGCTGACCGGAAGCAGGTCGCCCTCGCCTGCGAGTATCCGTGCCGTCACACGCTGCACGAAGTCGGGCGCTTCCGCCGCGACCATGAGCCTGCGGCCGTGGGTCGAAGTGACGGAGCCGGGGACCGGCATTTCGTGGAGTGCGGCGACCGACGCGTCGACGGCGGCCTCATTGCGCCGGACGATCTCCTCGCCCTTGCGACCATAGCTCTTGCGAAGCGCCTTCTTGATCTGCTCGATCGCCTCGTCGCGCGGCAACACGCCGGAGAGCGCGAAGAAACACGTCTGCATGATCGTGTTGATCTGGCCGGTCATGCCGGCCTCCTTCGCGACCGCGTAGGCGTCGATCACGTGGACCTTGAGCTTCTTCGCCAGGATCTGCTCCTGCGCTTCGCGAGGGAGCTTGTCCCACGCTGCCGCCGGTTCGCCCGGCAGGTTGAGCAGCAAGGTCGCGCCATCGCGAGCGAGGCCGAGCACGTCGAGCTGGCCGAGGAATTGCGATTGGTGGCACGCGACGAAGTTCGCGCGGCGGATCAGGTAGGTCGAGCGGATCGGCTTCGGGCCAAAGCGCAGGTGCGATACGGTCATCGCACCGGACTTCTTCGAATCGTAGACGAAGAAACCCTGCGAGTGCATGCCTGTCTCCTCGCCGATGATCTTGATCGAGTTCTTGTTCGCGCTGACGGTGCCGTCGGAGCCGAGGCCGTAGAACACGGCGCGCGTGACCGAGTCCGGCTCGGTATCGAAGTCCGGGTCGAATGCGAGCGAGGAGCCGCTGACGTCGTCGATGATGCCGACGGTGAAGTGATTCGCGGGTTTCGTCTTCGAGAGCTCGTCGAGCACGGCCTTTGCCATCGCGGGCGTGAACTCCTTCGAGCCCAGGCCGAAGCGGCCGCCGATCACCCGGGGCATCGGATTGGTGCCGCCCTCGACGAGTGCGGTGATCACATCTTGATAAAGCGGTTCGCCGACGGCGCCGGGCTCCTTCGTGCGGTCGAGCACCGCGATCGAGCGCACTGACTTCGGAATCGCCTTCAGGAACGCCGCGACATCAAACGCGCGGAACAGCCGTGGCTTCACAAGACCGACTTTCTCGCCTCGGGCGACGAGCCATTGGACAGCCTCGGCGGCGGCGCCGCAGCCGGAGCCCATCATCACAATCACGCGCTCGGCCTCGGGATGTCCCTCGTAGTCGAAAAGATTGTAGCTGCGCCCGGTGACTTCCGCGAAGCGGTCCATCGTTTCCTGCACGATCGCGGGCAACGCCGCGTAGTGCGGACTCGCGGCCTCACGGGCTTGGAAGAAGACGTCCGGATTCTGCGCGGTGCCGCGGATGGAGGGGTTGTCGGGAGTCATGCCGCGCGCACGGTGGGCACGGATGGCATCCTCCTCGATGAGGGAACGCAGGTCGTCGTCGGAAAGCATCTCGACGCGCTGGATTTCGTGCGAAGTGCGGAAGCCGTCGAAGAAGTGCAGGAACGGCACGCGGCTCACGAGTGTCGCGGCTTGCGCGATCGCAGCGAGATCGTGCGCCTCCTGCGGGTCGTTGGAGCAGAGCATCGCCCACCCGGTCTGGCGGCACGCCATCACGTCGGAGTGGTCTCCGAAGATCGAGAGCGCATGGGTCGCGAGCGTGCGCGCGGTCACGTGGATCACGCACGGGTGCAGTTCTCCGGCAATCTTGTAGAGATTCGGGATGAAGAGGAGCAGCCCCTGCGACGCAGTGAATGAGCCCGCGAGCGCGCCGGCTTGGAGCGCGCCGTGCACACCACCCGCGGCGCCGCCTTCGGACTGGAACTGGGCCACGTCGGGCACCTGTCCCCAGAGGTTCTTGCGGCCTGCTGCGGCCCACTCGTCGACCCACTCACCCATCGCTGAGGACGGGGTGGTCGGGTAGATCGCGAAGATCTCGTTGAGACGGTAGGCCACGGACGCGACTGCCTCGTTGGCGTCTAGCGTTCGGACCTCATTAGTAAGTGGCTTGATCACGGCGTTTTCAGGTTGGGTGTGTAGCCGACAAGTATCCCACCCCCGGGCCCCGCCAACTCGCCACCCTTTGCGGAAGGCTCCTCGTATCTTGGTCGAATCCGGCCCCCGCAAAAGACGACCGGTCGCCGCCTAACCCAAGCCAGCGTTTTGTAACGGTCGTTACACAACGCTGGCTCGCGATGGCCCGCCGCAGAGCGGGCGGCAGCGACGGGATCCGATGGCGCACCGATTGCGGGCGGTCAAAAAAAGAGAGCCGCCGCGGCACAGCCCGGCGCTCGTCGTGAATGCGGACTTGGACCGCAGCCTTGGAATGTGACAGGCTGCGGGCCCTCAATACACCCGATGAACCGCCGAACCTTCGTAGCCTCAACGCTCGCGACTGGCGCCACGCTCCTCGCTGGAGCCTCGCGCTTGTCATCCCAATCCACCCCAGCCGCAGCGCCCGCCTTCAAGCTCGGCTACGCCCCGCACCCGGGAATGTTCAAGGCACATGCCGGCGACAACATCATCGACGAGATCAAGTTCGCCGCGGATCAGGGTTTCACGGCGTGGGAGGACAACGGCATGGCCGGCCGACCCGCGAGTGAGCAGGAAGCCATCGGCCGCACCCTCGCCGATCTGAAGATGCAGATGGGCGTCTTCGTCGCGCACGCCAGCTTCGACGAGCCAACCTTCGCCGTGGCGAAACCCGAATACCGCGACACGGTGCTCGCCGGCATCCGCGGCGCCGTCGAGGTCGCGGGGCGATGCGGCGCGAAGTGGTTCACCGTCGTGCCCGGTTCGGTCGACCAGCAGTCCAACAAGACCGAAAGGTGGAACCGCTACGGCGGCCCGCGCCTCGCCGAGGGCTACCAGACGGCCAACGTCATCGCGCTCCTCCGCGACTGCTCGGCCATCCTCGAGCCGCACGGACTCGTGATGGTGCTCGAGCCGCTCAACTGGTATCGCGACCACGGCGGCGTTTTCCTGCAGCGAGCCGACCAGGCCTTCGCGCTCTGCAAGGCGGTCGCGAGCCCGTCGTGCAAGATCCTCTTCGATATCTACCACCAGCAAATCACTGAGGGAAACCTCATCCCCAACATCGACCGCTGCTGGGACGAGATCGCCTACTTCCAAGCCGGCGACAACCCCGGCCGCAACGAGCCCGGCACGGGCGAGATCAATTATCGCAACGTCTTCCGCCATATCCAAGGCAAGGGCTTCGCGGGAGTCGTCGGCATGGAGCACGGCAACTCACTCCCCGGCAAGGAAGGCGAACTCGCCGTGGTCCGCGCCTACCGCGAAGCGGACGCGTTTTAGTCGTCCTCGTAATCGTTATCTCTCACTCGATCTCGTGATCTCAGTGGTCATCACTCCGATGTAGGGTCGGCGTCGACCTCGAACGCCGAGCGCAAAGCAGGTCGGCGCAAGCGCCGACCCTACAACCAAGCAACACTTCTCTTCCTGTAGGGTCGCCGCTTGCGGCGACCTTGGACGATCACAGCGTCTTCAGATACGCGACCAGATCCGACACGGCCTGGGCATCGAATCCGAGTTGTTCGGCCGAGAGCATCAGCGAGCGCCTCAACTGCTCGCGCTTCTCGACGCGGTCGGCGGGGATCAACTGTGTGAATCCACCGATGCTCTGCACGACAAGCGGATCGCCGGACGACACGACCCTGCCATGGATCACCTTGCCGTCCTTCAAGGTGACGATCGTTCCATCGAAGCCATGCGCGATGTCGGCCGACGGCTGTGTCACCGCCTGAATCACAACCTCGGTGGTCTGCATCCGCGCGAATGAAGTGAGGTTGGGCCCGTATTCGATTCCCTGATCCCCGACGCGGTGACACGTGTAGCACGCGGCGACGAGCAACGCGCCGCGCGCCGCATCACCGTTGAGCGCCGCGATCTCGGCGACGGGCGGCAGCGTGCTTTCAACCGGCGGCTCGGGCAGGATACTCTCGCTGATCACGACGCTCTCCGGATCGTAAAGTCCACGCGCCTTCAGCTCGGCGTCGAGACCATGGCCGGCCCAACGCTCGGCGCGATAATTGAGCAGCCACCAAAACGCCTGCTGCTGCACGAGTCCCTGCGCGTTTTGCGCCAGATCGAGAAGTGCAAATGCAGCGCCGCGAGTCTCGATAAAGCCCAGCGCAGTCACAGCCGCGAGACGGTCTTTCTCCGAAAGTGTCGACGCGGCCGCGCGCGCTGCAAACTGCGGCACAGCAGCGGCGGGCGTGAGCCGCCACACGAGTCCCGTGTGCGCAGCCGTCCACTTCAACGGATCGGATTCCTTCTGCGCGGCGGCGAGCGCGTCATAAATCTCTGCTTCCTTGCCGGTGCATCCAATGCCCCACGCCTCGAGATAGGTGCGATCGGTGCCGTCGTAACCGCGGGCAAGCGCGAGAAGAATTTCCTTCGAGCCGCCAAACGGAACATCGCGCATTGCCACCGCGACTTCACGCCGCACGACCGGCGATGGATCTGTGGCCAACTTCGCGGCGTGTGCGAGCACCTGGTGATTCTGCCGGCGCAACGCGCGAAACGCTGTCGCGCGTGCTTGCGCATCATCGTGTCCGAGCAACGCCCCGACGCGAGCGAGCCCCTCGTCGCCGAGTGCGGCAAGCAGCCAGATCGCGCGGGCACGGATGAATGGATTCGCGTTGTCCAAGAGTGCGGCCACCGGCGCGACCGCCGCGGCACCCTGCGCACGCAGGAGCTCATATCCGAGCGAGCGCACATTCACCGCCGGGCTGCTCAGTGCCGTGAGCTGGCCCTCGGTCGTTGCGAGGTCGAACTGAGGCACCACGGATTTGAATCCCTTCGGCGCGACGCGGTAGATCGCTCCCGCGGTCTGATCATCGTGGTCCGCGTGTCCACCGACG
Source organism: Opitutaceae bacterium (assembly GCA_035513275.1). Lineage (GTDB taxonomy): Bacteria > Verrucomicrobiota > Verrucomicrobiia > Opitutales > Opitutaceae > DATKCJ01. The sequence continues at coordinate 276 of DATKCJ010000234.1, read as the reverse complement.
CGCGGGTCGAACCAATCGGCGATGTAGATCGCCCCATCAGGGCCGACTGCGACATCAGACGGCCGGAAGAATGTCCCGATTTCCTCGCCCATCTTGCCGCGCTTGGAGTCGACGCCGGCGAGCACCTGCGAGGGGTTGCTCGTCGCGAAGTTGAAGCGCTCGAGCTTGAAGCCCGCGCCGTCGGGCTGCGGCTTGTAACCGAGGATCGTGTTTCGCGCGGCTTCTGCACTGAGGAGCGTGCCGCGCCACTCCGGCCCGAATGCGTCACTCTCGTAG
>DATKCJ010000233.1:0-4877 GCA_035513275.1 Opitutaceae bacterium | reverse complement strand
GTGAGTGCGTTTGCGAGCTGCAGCACCTCGACCGACTCGAACGGTTTCTTCAAGATGACCAGTCGATCCGTGGAACCAATCTGCTCGATCAACTCCTCCCACGAATAATCCGAATACGCAGTGCAGATGACGATCTGCAAGTCGGGAGAGGCTTTCCAAAGTGCGAGCGTTGTCTCAAGCCCGTCCCAACCCGGGGGCATTCGCATGTCCACAATCGCCATTGCATACGGCCGTTTCTCTTCGAGTGACTTCTCGAGAAGCGCGAGTCCCTCCTGGCCCTGCATGGCGTGGTCCACTTTGAAGCAGGCGGCAACTTTCGATCGTTCCCTCGTCGACCCACTGCCTAGGATCGCAGCTTCCAATTCATCCAATTCGGGTCCGGACTTGGAGATCTCGGGACAGAGAATCTTTCGCATGTCCGCGTGAATCGCCGAGTTGTCGTCGATAACCAAGATACGATTGTTGTGCTCGAGAGTTCTCATGAAGGAGGGGGTTGGTATCGGGCCTGCCCATGAATCGGTCACTTGTCGGCCGGACGTTGGCCCATTCCCTGTCGTTACAACAATTTTACGTTGGCACGCAGGCCGGACCCGGAGACTTGGGAGCACCCGCGCTCGGACCATTCGACGGATTCGACATGCTCACCGCCGGCAGACTTGGGTCGAGCGATCGCGGACTACCTCAAGGCGTCGGAGTTGCGGTCCCGTGGCCGCTGGACCGCTCCTACAATCCAGAGAGCTGCCCAATCTTTCCGCGTTTATCCGCGTGATCCCATTCGGCTTCGCTCAGGGCCTGAGCCTGTCGAACGGCCGTGGGAGATGCCTCTCCGCTACGTCCGGCGGAAGGCGAAGCGGTGATATACGAGATCGTGGCTCACGAAGCCGCGGTGGATCTGGCCGCCGGTGAGTCCTGCGAATTCGCCGAACAGGCTCCGGAAGCGCGGCGGGATGTTTTGCTCGATCAGCCGGCGCTTGCGCACGTCGTCCGCCTCGAGCGCGGCGGCGACATCGGCCGTGATGTCCTCGCGCTCGATCCGCTCGAGACCGTGCTGCTCCGCGAGCGTGGCGTGGAGGCGCTTCATCTCCTCGGTCGCGCGAAAGTCGGTGTAGAGAAACCAGCCGCCGGGCCGCAGCACGCGCGAAACCTCGGAGAAGAATTTCTCGATGTGGCCGTAGCAATGACTGCTCTCAACGTTGACGACCGCGTCGAAGCTCGCGGCGGGGAAGGGCAGGTTCTCCGCGTCGCCGACAAGGAACTGGAGATTCTCCACGGCGGCGTGGCGCAGTGTACTCAGCGCGACGGCTTGCTCGGAAAAATCGACGCCGGTTATTGATGCGGGCTCGTGGTAGCGCGCGATGAAACTCGCGCCGCCGCCGCGGCCCGAGCCGACCTCGAGGACGGTTTTCCCTTTCAACTCCGCGGCCGAGGCGACGCGGTGATAGAGCTGGATGCAGAGCCGGTCGGGTTCGTCGGCCGCCTCGAGTGCGAGTTGCGAACCCTCCGTCGGCGCGAACCCGTAGTTCATGAACGTCCACCGAGCCTCGATGTGGCGCTTCGCGAGCCGGCCATACCACCAGCGCCAAAGCATTCGCCGCACGAACGGCGATGACTCAAGGAGCAGTGCGGCGAGACGGAGCAACATCGGGTGACCGTGAAGGGAATGGGTCGGGTTGGCGAGCCGCCATGAGGAGGACGACGGAAATGAGAGGGACCGGAGTGGACACGAATTGCACGAATTCGCACGGGCCGGCAGGGGTTCGCAGATCAGCGCGGATGAGGCGGAGACGGAGGGGGAGAGGAACCACGAAATACACGAAACACCCTCCGTCGCTCTTCGAGCTATGGAGGGCACGGCACGAAAGGATCGGAGCGGAGTTCTTGTCACAGAGTTCACGGAGTTCAGAAGGAGTTCACAGAGGTTCTGCTTTGCTCGGTGACCTCGTCTCGGACCTCAGTGCACTCTGTGTCTCGCATCCGTTCCCACTGGATGCGGCTACGCCGCGCTAGATCTTCGTGGTGAATCGTGTCCGCTACGCCGCGCCGATGGGAGAAACGCCCTCGAATCGAATGACTGCGCGATTGGCGGCGCGCGAGTCGGCGAGCGAGACGACAAAGCGCGCCTCCCAGTCGTTCGCCTCGTCGGTGTCGATGAGCACCTGCGAGACGCGCCACTCGCCGGCGTCGCGATCCTCGTCCCAATGCGTGTGCTTCACCGAGCGTCCTTCGGGGTCGAGCCGGAAGCGCGTGTGCGCATCGAAGTAGGGCGCGAATGCGCTCCCAAGCTGGCGCGCTTCGACCGACGTCGGCTCGCCCTCGGCGGGCAGCGCGACTTCGCCTGTCGCGAGGCGCGACACTGCGCTCTCGAAGTCGCGCGCGGCGACATCCTGCAGGAAGCCGAGGATGGCTGTGCGCACGAGCCTGCGGAATGCCGCCGTGTCGCGCGTGATGTCGAACGCCGCGGGACGCGCAGGCTTGTCGACGGTGTCGGCGGCGACGAACTCCGGGTTGCGCAGTTTCTCCCACTCCTCGATCAGGCTCGAGTCGATGCCGCGGATAAGCTCGCGGAAGTAATCCTCCATCTCGACGACGGCCTCGGTCTTCGCTGTCTCCGGCACGGTCTGGCTGAGAACTTTCCAGACTTGCGAAAGGTGGCGGAGCAGAAGGCCCTCGCTGCGCTGCAGGCCGTAGTCGCGCACGTATTCCGCGAACGACTGGTAGCGCTCATACATCTCGCGCGCGATCGACTTCGGGCGGACGTTCTCCTGGCCGACCCACGGGTGCGCGGCGGCGAAGGCGTTGAACGTCTCGTAGAGAAACTCGCGCAATGGCTTCGGGTGCTCGATCGCCTCGAGTTTCTCCATGCGCTCCTCGTAGGGAATTCCGGCAGCCTTCATCTCCGCGACCTTCTCGCCCTTCAGTTTGTCGATCTGCCGGTAGAGAATCTGGTCGGGATCCTCCACGATCGCCTCGCAGAGCGTGAGCACGTCGAACGGGTAGTCGGGCAACGCATCGCGCCCGTCGGCTGCGAGCTGCGGCAGCGTGTCGATGAGGTAGAGCGAGAGCGCCTGGTGCAGGGAAAAATCGTCCTGCAGCTCGACGTTCACGCGCAGCTTGCGGCCGGAGAGTTCGCGCGGCACTGGCTCGACGATCCGTCGCTCGACCAGCGCGCGGAAGAGCTGCCACCCGCGTTTGCGAAGCGCGCGCTTCCTGTGCGGCGTCTCGTGGCAATCGCCGATGAGGCGCTGCATCGCGCGACAACCGTCGGATTCGCGGCCCAGCACGAGGAGCAGCATGCCGTGCGAAACGTCGAAGCGCGAAACGAGTCCCTCCGGCGGTGCGGTTTGCAGGCGCTCGAAGGTTTTCACGTCCCAACCGATCGAGCCCTCGGGCGGACGCTGCTTCACGAGCTTCTTCTGTTTCTTCGCGTCGCCCGCGGCTTTCTCCTCGGCGCGCTTGTTCTCGATCGCGTGCTCCGGCGCCTGCGCGATCACGTAGCCCACGTCGTCATAGCCTTTGCGGCCCGCGCGGCCGGCGATCTGCCGGAAATCGCGCACGCTGAGGACGGCCGCCTTCCGGCCGTCATATTTCCAAAGCTGCGTGAACAGGACGGTGCGGATAGGGACGTTGATGCCGACGCCGAGCGTGTCGGTGCCGCAAATGATCTTGAGCAGGCCTTTCTGCGCGAGGCCCTCCACGAGAATGCGGTATTTCGGAAGAAGTCCGGCGTGGTGAACGCCGATACCGTGCCGGAGCCATCGACGCATCTCCTTCCCGTAAGGACTGCTAAAACGGACGCGTTCAAGCTCCGCCTGGAGCGCGGCCTTCTCTTCCTTCGAGCAGACGGCGAGGCTCATCATGCTCTGCGCGGCCTCGCTCGCGGAGCGCTGCGTGAAGTAAACGAGGTAGACGGGTGCGCGGTTGCTCTCGAGAAGTGCGCCGACGCGCTCGACAAGCGGGACCTCGGAATACTCGAACTCCAGCGGCACCGGGCGGCGGTCGCTTCGCACCGTGACGCTCGGCGCACCGGTGACGCGCGTCATTTCCTTCTCGAAAAACTCGGTCGCGCCGAGCGTCGCCGACATCAGAAGGAAGCGCGCGTTCGGCATCGTGAGGAGCGGCACCTGCCACGCGTAGCCGCGGTCGGCGTCGGAGTAGTAGTGAAATTCGTCCATGATCACGGCGCGGATGTCGCTTTCTGCGCCGCGGTGCAGTGCGATGTTGGCGAGGATTTCTGCGGTGCAGCAGAGAACGGGCGCGCGCGGATTCACGCTCGCGTCGCCTGTCATCATGCCGACGTGCTCCGGGCCGAAGTCGCGGCAGAGCGAGAGAAACTTTTCGTTTACGAGCGCCTTGATCGGGCACGTGTAAACCGAGCGTTCGCCGGCGCACAGCGCGCGGTAGTGAAACGCGGCGGCGACGAGGGACTTCCCGGAGCCGGTGGGCGTGTTGAGCACGACGTTGCGGCCGGCGAAGAGTTCGAGGATCGCCTCCTCCTGCTCGGGGTAGAGCGCGAGACCGCGCGCCGTCATCGTCTCGACGAACCGATCGAGCACGGCGTCCGGCTCGAGTCGGCCGGGCGGTGGTGCGAGTGGAGCGGCGGGGGGAGGCATGGCTGGGGGGACGGGAGACAGTGGACAGTGGACAGGAGACAAGCCGGTGCGCACGGGTGGCAGCAAGATGAAGCGCCGGGGCGTGAATGGACCGAAGGACGAGCGGCAGAAGAGCGGAGCCCTCTTGCGGGCGATGGTCTTTGTAGGTGGCGCGCTTGCCGCGCCACGTTGCGCGACAAGCGCGCAACCTACGTGAATCGCCCGCAAGCGGGCTCCTACCTGACGAACCAAGCAGTGAAGGGCGTTTCAGCTCAGATGTAGAGGAAC
>DATKCJ010000232.1:0-7815 GCA_035513275.1 Opitutaceae bacterium | reverse complement strand
TCCGTGACGATGTCCTTGCTCTGCATGAGCGAGATCAGGTTGCCCTGCTGCCTGAAAGTCTGGAGTGCGTTGGCAAGTTCATCGACGCGCTTGCGTTGCTGGTCTGCACGGTCCTTCAGCTCGTCAACCGCCTTCAGGGATTCCTCGGTGCGGATTCTCGAGTTGTAGGCGATGTACTCGGTGGCAATGAGGTTCGCGATCCGGGCCGCGATCTTCGGGTTGGGATGGCGGAACTGGATCGCCGTGATGAGCGTCATCCGCTGCGGAATGATGACGCGGTTCTCGTAGATGATCCCAATGGGGCTGGGTGGCGCTCCCGATCGCGAATTGTAGGGCTCGAGCAAAAGCTTTGTTTCCTCCGGAGTGAGCTTCTTGGCGACATCCTGCAGAATGACAGCGCTCTGGAGCAGCCTGATCTGGGTGTTGTAGTCGACGTCGCTCGTGATGCTGTTCTCCACGACGTCCGCGACGCGCATGACCTGCGCACCGCGCTTGAGCACCTGCACTGTTGCGGTGCCCTCGTAGATTGGCGTCGAAAGATAGGTGTAGAGACCGGCCGCGGAGACCGAGATCAGGAAGATAGCCACGCAATACCACTTCCGCTCGAGGATCAGGAGCAGGGTGTTGCGAACGAAATTGTTTTCCGGCGACTCGCCCGGTTCGCCGGCGAAGTTGCCGGGCACGACGGGATACTCACCGGTCTGGGAATTGAGCTTCATTTGAGTTCGGACGGGGAGTTCGAGTTGGAGGAGGGACTAGAGAAGGCGTTCCGGGACGAAGATCACGTCGCCATCCTGGATCTGGACACGTTGGTCGGTGTCGCCGCCGACGAGCTGGTCGGCATTGACGGTGTAGTTGATCGAACGGCCGTCAGGCTCCGTCCGGGTGAGACTCACCTTGCTCCGGTTTGCGAGCCGGGAAAATCCCCCGGAGCGGGCGATCGCATCGAGCAACGTGAGCGACTTCTCGGGCGGGAACAGCACGGCGCCCGGTTGGTTGACGGAGCCGAACACGTTCACAGATCGCGGCGAATATTCCAGGACCGTGATGTTGATCTGCGGGTTCACAAGGTAGTCCTCACCGTAGAGTCCGGCGATGAGATGCTCCGTCTCACGCACCGAGAGGTTGGAAACACTCACGTTGCCGATGAGCGGCAACTTGATCGTGTTGTCCTGCGAGACTCGCAGCTCGCGATCCAGCTCGGGTTCGTGAAACACCTGGAGCTTGATCAGGTCCATCGCGTGCAACTTGTAGGCAGAGTCCTTCGCGGCCGGTTGGTCCAGATTCGGCGCCGCGTCGGCGAGACCCGCTGTCAGGCAGAGTGTCGCCAGGCAGAACGCAAGACATGCAAGCGGATGAATCACTGGGCTGGTCATGGCAGAGTGTCGCATGGTTTTGTCGTCTCCTAGTATCTCACGCCGAGAGTGAGGTTGAGCTGGTTGTTCCTGTAATTGGCGTTGGGAGTGGTCGAATCGTTCGTGCGAAAAATGTAGTCGATGCTCGCGCTCAACCATCGGTTCACGAGATAGCTGGCAAAAAGCGATCCCTCGAAAAACTCGTCGTTGCGGGCGAAGACAACGGGCGCGTTGGTGAACACTGCCGGTCCGTAATCCGACTTCGCGTAGGCGAGCGAGGCGCCAAACGACCACTGCAAGGTCGGATCGGCCGAAAAGGTCAGCGCATAACGATCCGAGGCGAGGGATTCACCCAGCGCTCCTGTGCTGAAGTCGCGAGAAAACTGCAGGGCAACTCCTGTCTTGAGGGTGGGGGTGTATCGCAGTGCGCCATCGAAGCCCCAAAGATTCTCCCTTGGATTTGCCGAGACCTCGCGCGTGCGATACCCAACCGACAAATCACCGGACAATTTGGGAGTGAAGTCGCCGCTCGCGGCGATGTTGTAATACCAGTCGGTTCCGCTGGGACCACCTCCTTGGGGGTCGACCTTCCTGTAGGTGGCGCCCAAGCCCATGCGCGTCTTCGGCGTGGTCTCATAGAATAGCTTGACTGGAATCTCGAATCGCCGCGTGCCAACCAACCCGGCTGTCTTGTATTTCTCGCGGTTGAAATTCGCACCGGCCCGGACGCGCGTCTTCGCCGTCAGTGGGCTCTCCGCCCCGAACAGGATGTCGAGCAGGTCGCGCCGAAAGAGCTGCGAGCCCAGGCCAGCCGTGGCGCTCGTGTTCTGGTTGATCTGCCGGAACGACGCGGCCCCGTTGACGGACAGCTTGCCATCCTCGTAGACAAAATTGGCCGCGCCCGACCCGAGGGAGGCATCGGGAATCGATTCTCCGGTATAGCGCACGAAAGCCTGTTGGTAAGTTGCTGAAAATCTTCCGAGCGAGCGAAAGCCATATTCAAAGCTCACCCCGGGTGAGAGGGTGAGAATCGTTGCGTCGGCTTCATCGTCGGGCGTGAGGAAGATGTTGTCGTCGTGCCGCGCGCTGGCGGTCGCCGAGACTGTGATTCTCGTCGCTTTGTCCTTGCTCGGGCTGCCATCGCTCAGAAGGACAGGGGAGTTTGCCCCGGCGAATTCGACCTTCGACACGGCCGTCGCCACGCCACGCCGCTCGTTGACCTTCATAGCCGACGAGGTCGGCGCGAATGATGTGCCTGATTCCACCCGTGGCGTGGCTGTGACAGGATCGGATGCCGTGCTTCCCGGTCGTGCCGCCATGCCCTGGGTTTGCGACTCCGCCGCGGCGAGCGCGGTCATGCGAACGCTGGCGGGCGCGCCCTCGACCAACGCAACCTGTGGTGAGGAAGCGACTGCACCGCCGATGACCTCCGCAAACTGCGGCGCCGCGCTTGCGGCCGCTTGGGCGAGTTGCTGCGCAGCGGCGAGGATATAGGCGGAATTGCGGTTGTAGGTGGTGGCTTCGTTGACCGCGTTGCGCGCCGCAGTCGATATCCGCCGCGCCTTTTCTTTGTGCGACAAAGACTGCGAGCCGGCGATCTCCGCAACTTGCGCCTCGAGTCTGGATGCCAGCTCCCGGGTTTCGTCTGCGGCGTCGACGGCTTGTGGTGCCGCAAAACCGTCGAGTGTGGCTGCAGCGAGGAGAACCCCGACGAAGCAGCGCCGGCAGAGTAGTTTGAATGCGTGAATCATCGGGAAGATTTGGATTGCTCCGGGTCGGGTGCGGGTTGGGACGGCCGGAAATTCCTGGACGTCGTTCCTGCAGAAGAGGTGGAGGACTCTGACGATACCGGTGCTGCGCTCTCCCGAACGGGCCGCTCCATCGAGGCGTCACCCGTCTCGTCCATTTCATCAATCTGCTCGATCAGATTGATCATCTTGAGAATCTGGCTCCCACGGGGAGTCAGGTGGCACTCCTGGGTCTTGGCGGAGACGCGAAACGGATTATGGGTGATCAGATTGTATCGAAACATCATGCGCAGCCGCTCGTTCAGCGCCATCGGCGAGAGATCTGGCTCCGCGTCGCAAATCGCAGCCGGGCTGCAGACCCCGTTGTTGAGATGCCGAAGGATCACGACCGACCATTTTCGCTTGAGTATGTTCACTGTGATGGCGGCTGCTCCAAATCTATGGCTGGAGGGCATCAGTTGCTGGCGGTGAGGAACCGCTGGAGGTAACTGGAAGCGCGAACCTTCGCCCAAAGGCGGGGTTCACTCCGCGGCGAAGCAGCGGGTTCCGACGGGGGATCGGCGAGAGTTGGAGGCACGGGAGCCGGTGTTTGGCAGCGGTTGCTTTTGAATCCACGGAGAGTCTCCAGTTTGATTTCCTACGCTTGAAATCATCCTGAAGGAGCGCCGCGGGATGTTTTCCCAGCCTACCCGTAGAATGTGTCACGCAGGCGGCGATTGGGTGACGATCTTGCAACATGGCGATTTCAGGAAGCGTCGGCCCGGCTGCCGGCGATGGCATTGATCGACATTGCGTGACCGATTCCGGCTTGTGGAAATTCTCCGCTCCCACAATCCAGTATGCATGCGGGACCACTGTGATTCTGAATGAATGCCGAACCGACTCCGGAAAAAATCCGACAGGTGATCCTTCGCACGCTTCCTCGCGCGGAAGGGGACAATCCAGCCATTTTCGGGGCAGGGGCATCGCTCGACAGCCTCGGCCTTGTGAATTTTCTGGCCGATCTCGAGTACCGGCTGGCCGAGGCGTTCGGCTGCGAAGTGGTGCTCGCGAGCGACCGGGCGATGAGTCGGAGGCGATCGCCTTTTCGTGACGCAAACGCGCTGACCGAATACATCATGGAGCTGCTCACTACGTGAAGACTCGCAGGATCATTATTGTCACAGGCTCAAGTCGCGGAATCGGCCACGACGTAGCCGCGCACTTTCTCGCCCGGGGTGACATTGTTCACGGCTGCAGCCGCGGACCAGTGACGTCTGCGAATCGCCGCTATCGTCATCACGCGCTCGATGTCGGCGACGAGGCTGCCGTGGTCGCGATGATACGCGAGGTGGTCGCACGGGACGGGCGGATCGACGCGCTGATCAACAACGCCGGCATCGCGTCCATGAACCACGCTCTACTGACCCCCGCCAAGGTGGCGCAGGATATCTTCTCGACGAATTTCCAGGGCACGTTCCTGTTTTGCCGCGAAGTCGCGAAGGCGATGCTGCGACGAAAGACGGGCCGCATCGTGAACTTCACCTCGATCGCCCATCCGCTTCGACTCGAAGGGGAATCGCTCTACGCCGCGAGCAAGGCGGCCGTTGAGTCGTTCACACAGATCCTCGCACGCGAGTTGGGGCCGACCGGCATCACCGTCAACGCGGTCGGTCCCTCGCCGGTGCCCACCGACATGGTGCGGAATGTGCCGCGGAGGAAGATGGACGCCTTGCTTAGTCGGCAGGCGATCCCTCGGTTCGGCACTTCGGCCGATGTCGTCAATGTCGTTGAGTTCTTCCTGAGCCCGGCGAGTGAGTTCGTGACGGGACAGGTGATCTACCTTGGTGGTGTGAGTGGCTGAGTGTGCGGCGCCATCATGTGTCCGGAGCCGTCCAGCAATCGTCAGGACTGCCCGAGCGGCCGGCCGCTCGATTGCTCTGCATGCACCGTCAGGCGGTTGGTCGAGGAACATGGCGCTGACGCGTTCTGGATTGACGACGATCGTGTGCGGACATGGCGGGATTTTGGAAACGTCTTCGAAGAACGCCGTGAGCAGTGCGCGATTGCAGGAGTTGGGGCCGGCCAGATCGTCGCCATTCTCGCCGATGACGGATTCGATCTCCTGACCTGGCTCTTCGCTGCTGCCTCGTTGCAAGCGACGGTCGCGCCGTTGCGCATCGAGCGGCGCAGCGAACTCGAAACGTGGGCGAAATTCACGGTGATCGATTGGCAAGTGCAGGACGGGGCCTTGGTGAAAGCGGGTTTCGGCCAGACGACCGCCACGTCGGTTGGGCTTCTCGCCGAACTGCTCCGAAGGGGACATCCGGGCTTGATCCTGGCGACGGGCGGCACGACGGGCGTTCCCAAAGTCGTGCTACTCGATCTCTGGGAATTGTTGGGAGTCGTGCAAATCAAGCGAGGAAGGTCGATGCGTCTCATGCCGCTGATGCGGTTCGATCACATCGGTGGGTTGGATATCGCGTGGCGTGCGATCGCTCGCGGGCAGTCGATCGTCGCGCCGCCTGCGTTGCTCACGCCTGCGAGTGTCGCCGAGAAAGTGGAGCGTCACCGGGTCGAAGTCCTGCCAGCCACTCCGAGTTTCCTGAACCTTCTGCTGCTGGCCGGGGCCGATCTCTTGCAGGGGCTGCGCAGTTTGCGAGTCGTTCCCTATGGGGCGGAGCCGATGCCGCCGTCGCTTCTTGCCCGACTGCGCGAGTCGTTGCCCGAGGTCCGCTTCACGCAGCGGTTCGGCACCAGTGAGACCGGCGCGCTTCCAGTTCGCGAGTCCGGGGAAGGATTCACGATGCAAGACGAGGCTGACCGCCACGAGTGGAAGATCGTCGAAGGAGAACTGTGGATTCGAAGCCCGGCGAGGGCCGTCGGATACTTGTCCGGTGGGAGTGGCGGCTTGACCGAAGATGGATGGTTTCGCACAGGCGACCTCGCGGAGCGGACGCATGATCCGGCTGCAGTTCGTATTGTCGGGAGGCGCGACGAGCTCATCAACGTCGGAGGCGAGAAGGTCTTGCCCGCGACTGTTGAGAATCTGTTGCTCGCACATCCGCTCGTGGCGGATTGCCGCGCCTTCGCGGTTCCGAATCCGCTGTTGGGTCAGGTCGTCGGCGTCGAGATCGTGTGGCGAGGGCCTGAGAAAGATCCGATTGAAGTGAAGCGGTCGTTGCACGAGTTCGCTCGGTCGTCACCTAAATGTTACCTGCCGACGACCGTCCGGCTGGTGCGGGCCATTGACAGCACTCGGAACCTTAAGAAGCGTCGAAGCGCGTTGTCATGAAAGAGCTCGTCATTCTGGGAGCGGGTGGCTTCGGCCGCGAAATGCATGCGTGGGCCTCCCAAAGCGTGAGCGGGCTGGCTGTGAAAGGATTCCTCGACGACAACTTGAATGCGCTGGAGTCCTTCCCCGGGCGGAGTCCGATCCTCGGTCGGATCATTGAATATAAGCCCGGACCGGCGGAAGTATTCACGTGCGCGATGGGGAACGTGGAATACAAGCGGCGCTGCGCGGAACTCATTCTTTCTCGCGGGGGAGTTTTTGAAACCATCGTGCACGCGAGCGCTGTCGTCGGGGAGCGCGTGCGTCTCGGCACTGGTGTCATCTTGTGTCCGCACACCGCAGTCGGCTCCGATGCAAGTCTTGGCGATTTTGTCACTCTCAACATGCATTCGACAGTGGCCCACGACGCGGTGATCGGGCGCTGGTGCCAGCTACATTGTCACGTCGATATCACTGGCGGGGTGGTCTTGGGAGAGGGCGTCGTTGTTGGGACCCACGCATGCGTGTTGCCGGGAGTCAGGGTTGGCAACGGAGCCCTCATCGGAGCGGGCGCAGTCGTCACGCGGGATGTTCCGGCGGGCATGACGGTTTTTGGAAACCCGGCACGGCCCTACGTCCTGAGGGAGGTCGTCAATGATTAAGCCGGCCAACCGCCGGGTCTTCATATGGCCTTTGATCCTGCCCGCAGTCACCTTGGCGCTCGCCGGTGCATTGCAGGGGATGCAGTTGTTCAAAGAGACTCCGCAGCCTCGCGAGCCACACCTTGCCCGGATGATTCCCGCGGACGTCTCCGGGTGGAGCGTGCGGGAAGTGCCGCTCGGCCCGAACGAGTTTGTGAGCGGCGAGGTCGAGAAGGTACTCAACTTCGACGAAGCGCTGAACCGGGAGTATACGCGAGCGGGGCAGGGATTCGGTGTCTATGTCGCCTACTGGGGAGCAGGCAAGATGCCCACAAGACTCGTCGCATCCCACACTCCCGACCGGTGCTGGACTGAGAATGGCTGGCGCTGCACTGCGATGAACTTCCGCCAGACGGGAATCTTCAGCGGACTCGATCTGCAACCCGCGGAGTCCCGGGTGTTCGATCCGCCGAAGGGAGGGGTGCCGACCTACGTGCTGTATTGGCATCTTGTGGACGGCCGCGTTTACGACTACGGCGAGCGGTTCAACGCTGTGCCCAATCCTGTTTTGTGGGCACAGGACGCGGTGCGCCAGGCCCTCCTCGGAAATCGGGAGCAGTATTTCATCCGGCTCACGAGCAACAGACCGCTCGAAGATCTTTGGAGCGACCCGGGATTCGCCAGCGTGGTGGAGTCTCTGGGTGCACTTGGGTTGCGCGCAGTTGTGGAACCTGCGGCGGACCGCAGCTAAGCGCCGTTTGCGATGTCAACCAACGCCATCGACTCCGATGAACCGTTGCTGCCCGCGTTGGGCGGCT
>DATKCJ010000231.1:0-6204 GCA_035513275.1 Opitutaceae bacterium | reverse complement strand
GCAAGCGGGCTCCTACATTCCAGCCACGTTAATTCCTCTCCGGATCCTCAGGCTCGTCGGCGAGGATTTTCCACCGCGGACTGAGATTGCCGACGACGGCGCGCCAAAGTTCACGTCCCTCCAGTCCGCCGACGAGTTCCTGCGAGACAGGTGCGACGATCCACGATTCGCGTTTCATCTCGTTTTCAAGCTGTCCGGCTGCCCAGCCGGAGTAACCGAGGAATCCGCGCACCTCGATTTCCCGTTCCTCTCTCAGTTCGATGAGCTTCTCCGGGTCGATGCCGAAATAGAGTTTCACGTTGCCGGCGTCCGAGTCGGTTTCCCACGCGACGAGGATCAATTGCTCGGGGCTCACGGGGCCACCCTGATAAAGCGGCACATCGGAGAGGACTCCGCTCGCGAGTTCGTGGCCGAGTTCGCCGAGCGTCTTTTCCATCGGCCGGTTGAGGACGACGCCCATCGCGCCCTCCGCGTTGTGGAGCGAGAGGAGTATCACCGTGCGAGCGAAGTGCGGGTCGAGCAGCTTCGGGTGTGCGAGCAGCAGCGAGCCTGCGAGGCTGGGATGAATTTCTCCGCGTTCGCGCATGGCTAGAGTTTCACGACGACGACACCGGCGGCCACGAGGATCGGCGCGACGAGCGGGTCGTTTTGGTAGTCGATGTGATACTTCACTTGTTGGATGCCTGACGCCGCGAGGACCTTCGCGCAGTTGATGCACGGGTAATGCGAAATGTAGGCGATGCAACCATCGACGCTGCTTCCGCGGCGCGCGGCGTCGGCGATCGCGTTCTGCTCGGCATGCACGGTCGCCTGCTCGTGGCCGTCGCGCAGGTGCGAGTCGTGCGGCGCACCGGGCAGGAAACCGTTGTAGCCCGCGGCGACGATCCGGTTGCTGCGATCACCGGCTGTCACGATGACGCAGCCGACATGCAGACGCTCGCACGGCGAGCGGCTCGCGATGAGAAACGCGGTCGCCATGAAATACTCGTCCCATGACGGGCGGCGGCTGAAAGCGCGGGTGGCGTTGACGATGTCCGTGATCGGCGAGGTTTCGGCGTTATTCACTGCACGGATGCTAGGACGCAGGATTCCGCAGTTGCCAGTAAGTTTATTGCGACTCGTCGTGGAGCCCTTCGAACACGACGTAGCGCGTGCGCCCGAGTCCGCGCCGCCGGTAAACTTCCTGCGCGCGGTGGTTCTCCTCTTCAACGTAGAGCCGGAAGCCGAGAACGCCGGGAATAGAGCGCGACTCCTCGTCGAGCCGGCGGTGGATCGCGGAGAAGACGCCCTGCCCGCGCGCGTGCGCGGCGACATAGACGCTCTGGATCCACCAGATCATGCCGTTGCGCCAGTCGCTCCATTCGAAAGTGATGAGCGTGCAGCCGACGACCTCACCACCGATTTCGGCGACGCTGTAGAATCCCAGTGAGGAATCGCCCAACACCCGAGCGAGCCCGGCGCGCAGCACGTCCGGATCGAGCCGCCGCGCCTCGGTCTTGAGAGCGATACCCATGTTGAACTCCGCGAGCGCACCGAGATCGGCGATCGTCGCCCGCCGGACCATGATCTCCGCGCCGCCCGTCGCCTTGTCGGATTTTGTCATTCCAGACGCTGCAATTGTCCCTTTCGCAGGGCAATCCCGCGCCGCGCGTGCGCAATTCGGTTTTCTTCTTTACCGCCAAAATCGCCGGAGTCACAACAGACCTTGTGGCTCGCGGCAAGACCCTCTCCTCCAAGGACGTTCTCGATGCGATCGCTGCGTTGGCGGACAAGATCGCGGCCCGGCACAAGGCCGGGGACCGGATCGTTCTCGCGGGCATCGCACGCGGCGGCATCCCGCTCGCCAGGCTTCTCGCCGCGGAGCTTGCAACGCGGTCGCACATCAACACGACCCTCGCGAATGTCGACGTCTCCTTTCACCGCGACGACATCGGCCGCAATCCGATCCCGACGGAGTTGCCGCCAAGCCATTTCGCCGACGATGTCGCTGGCGCGACGATCATTCTCGTCGATGACGTGCTTTTTTCCGGCCGGACCGTGAACGCTGCGCTCAACGAAATCTTCGACCACGGCCGTCCTGCAAAGGTGGAACTGGCAGTGCTCGTCGACCGCGGCGGCCGCCGGCTCCCGATTCACGCCGATTACGCCGGCATTACAATGAAGGTGCCCGACGACCGGCGAGTGACCGTCCGGCTCGACGAGGAATCTCCCGAGAACAACCGCATCGAAGTCGCCGCCTCCTGAATCTTATGCCCTGGAACCGCAAGGACCTCGTCGCCATTGAGGACCTCTCCGTAGAGGAGATCGAAACTTTGCTGGCGACGACCGCATCGTTCCGCCGGATTCTCGACCGAAGTGTGAAGAAGGTGCCCGCGCTCCGGGGCAAGACGATCGTCAACCTTTTCTTCGAGCCGAGCACGCGCACGCGCGCCGCATTTGAGATGGCCGCCAAGCGCCTCAGTGCCGACGTCCTCACGATGGACATGAAGACAAGCAGCACGTCAAAGGGAGAGACGCTTCGCGACACCGCTCAAAACATTCAGGCGCTCAACGCCGACATGATCGTCATCCGGCACGGCGCCGCGGGCGCGCCTCTCTACCTGAGCCGCATCCTTCACATTCCTGTCGTGAACGCCGGCGACGGCGCGCACGAGCACCCGACGCAGGCGCTGCTCGACATATTCACGATGCGCCAGCACGTCGGCTCGTTGAAGGGCAAAAAGGTTGCGATCCTCGGCGACGTCCTCTTCAGCCGCGTCGCGCGCTCGAACATCTGGGCACTCACGAAACTCGGCGCGAAGGTGATGCTCGTAGGCCCGTCGACGCTCGTGCCACACTGGTTCACGCACATGGGGGTCGAGGTTTCGCATAATTTGAAGGAAGCGCTCGCCGACGCCGATGTCGTGATGCTGCTCCGCGTGCAGAACGAGCGGCAGGCGTCGCGCCACTTCCCATCCGTCGGCGAATACACGAGCATGTTCGGCTTGAGCAAGAAGCGCGCGTCGTGGCTCAACCCCAAGGCGATCATCATGCACCCGGGACCGATCAACCGCGGCGTAGAGATCGACAACGACCTCGCCGACTCGGCGCGCTCCGTGATCCTCCAACAGGTGACCAACGGCATCGCGGTCCGCATGGCAGCGCTCTATCTGTGCGCCGGCGGCCGTCCCGAGAACATGACGGCAAGCCCGGCCTGACATCATGGCACGCACACTCTGGATCTCAAACGCGCGCGTGATCGACCCGGCCTCCGGCCGTGACGAGCCCGGCCACATCTTCGTTCGCGACGGCAAGATCGTCGCGAAGCTCACGGCCGACGAGAAGCGCGCCGCGCGCAAGATCGACGGCAAGGGCCTTGTCGCGTGTCCCGGCCTCGTCGACATCCACGTGCACCTTCGCGAGCCGGGCCAGACGCACAAGGAAAACATCGCGAGCGGCACGCGCGCCGCAGCCGCCGGTGGTTTCACCAGCGTCGTCTGCATGCCGAACACTTCGCCGCCCGTCGACAACGTCGGCACGGTCGAACTCATTCGAAGCTCCATCCGCGACTCTGCGGTTGTGAACGTCTACCCCACCGGCTGCATCACGGTCGGACAAAAAGGCGAGGCGCTTGCGCCAATCGGCTCGCTGAAGAAGGCCGGCTGCGTCGCTATCACCGACGACGGCTCGTGCGTGCAGAACAACGAACTCATGCGCCTCGCAGTCGAATACGCGAAGATGTTCGATATCCCGGTCATGGACCATTGCCAGGACGCGGAGATGACAGACGGCTCGGTGATGAACGAGGGCGACGTTTCCACGCGCCTCGGGCTCAAGGGCTGGCCCACCGCCGCCGAGGACATCGTCGTCGCGCGCAACGTCATCCTCGCAAACCGCTGCGGCCACCAGATCCACCTTCAGCACGTCACCTCACGCGACTCCGTCGAAATCATCCGCCGCGCGAAGGGCCGCGGGGTGCGCGTCACCGCCGAGGCGTCGCCCCACCACATCGCTCTCACCGACGAGGCGGTCGTCGGCTACGACACGAACTTCAAGATGAACCCCCCGCTCCGGACCGAGCAGGACCGGCTCGCGCTCATCGAGGGCCTGCGCGACGGCACGCTCGATTGTGTGGCCACGGACCACGCGCCGCACACGAATTACGAGAAGGACAAGGAGTTCGACTACGCGCCGTTCGGCATCATCGGCCTCGAGACGGCGCTCCCGATCACGCTCGAGGTGCTGCACCGCCAGGCCGGGTTCCCTCTCTCGGACGTGATCGCACTGCTCACATGTAAACCAGCCGCGGTGATGCGCCTCGCCAAGGGCACGCTCGCCGCCGGCGCGGATGCCGACATCTGCCTTTTCGATCCTGACGAGGAGTGGACTTACGACGCCAAGGCCGGGCACAGTCAGTCGGCAAATTCTCCTTGGGACGGCCGGACGCTCAAGGGCCGGGCAAAGACGACCATAGTCGACGGCAGGGTCGTCCTGAAGGATGGCCGGATGGTGAAATAGTAGAACTCCTGATGGGGAATCACCCCATTGCTGTTAATTATCCCTGAAATTGGGAACATCCCATCTCAAGACGGTCCGAGAGCTTGCAGCCTCGTTCACGTCGAACGACGTTCGCCGGGCTGCCATTAAACGTAATGAAATCCCACCACTGGTCTGGTTCGCGCGTCGGCGCCCTCGTTTTAATTTGCGGAGCGGCGACATTGGCCGCTCTTCCCGTCTCAGGTCAGGGCAACCGTCCTGAAATCCCCCCGGGCCTCGCGCTTGGTGCCAACAGTCGCGGCGAGGATGCGATCAAGCGCCTCGGCAAGGACCTGCCCGCCGTCGCCCGTGCCTATGATATGGACGGCCCAGCCTTTCGGGCGTTGCTCCGCACGCAGCGCGAACTCTGGGTCGACAAGGCCGGCCACCTCCTCTTCGTCTGCGAAGGACTGAGCATCGCGGATGCGACCACCGCCGGGGGCGAGGTTGAAGGCTCGAGCGCCGTGCCAAACAGCACTGACGCCTTCAAGCTTCACAGCCGCCCCGGCTCGAACCGGATCATCTTCCTCGACTTCGACGGCCACACCACCACCGGCACGAGCTGGAACTCCGCCTTTACCGGCGGCGCGAGCATCGTCTCCGCGCCGTTCGACATGGACGGAAGCCCCTCGACCTTCAGCGCGACCGAGCGCGACCGGATCACGAAGATCTGGCAGCGCGTCGCCGAGGATTTTGCAGGGTTCGCAGTTGACGTGACGACCGAGGATCCCGGAGTCGAGGCGCTCCGCCGCTCGCCTTCGACCGACCAGGCTTACGGCATCAGGGTCGTCATTTCACCCACGAGCGACTGGTATCCGGGCGCGGGCGGCGTGGCCTATGTCGGGTCCTTCACGTCGAGCGTCGACACGCCGACATTCGTCTTCTCGGGCAACCTCGGGCCCAACAACGAAAAATATGTCGCCGAAGCCACCTCGCATGAGGTCGGCCACACGCTCGGACTGAGCCACGACGGCAAGACGGACGGCACCGCCTATTACCAGGGCCACGGCGATTGGGCGCCCATCATGGGTGTCGGCTACTACCGGAGCATCGTCCAATGGAGCAAGGGCGAGTATGCCCTCGCGAACAACAAGCAGGACGATCTCGCAATCATGCCGAGCTACGGCGCAGCAATCGCCACCGACGACCACGGCAACACGATCGCGACCGCCACCGCGCTCGCAGGCGGGGCCTCGGTCGCCGCGCTCGGCGTCATCGAAACGCGCGCCGACCTCGATGTCTTCCGATTCGACACGGGCGCCGGGCTGGTTTCGTTCACGGTCACGGGCACCTCGCCTCAGCCGAACGTCGACGCGAAGCTCGAGCTTCTCAGCTCCTCGGGGAGCGTCATCGCTTCCAACAATGCTTCAGGCCTGAACGCCACCGTCAGCGCCACGCTCGCGAGCGGCACCTATTACCTGCGCATCGACGGCATGGGCTACGGCGACCCGCTTTCGACCGGATACTCCGACTACGCGAGCATCGGCGAGTATGCGCTTACCGGCACGGTCATTTCGACGGGTCTGGTCTCGCCAATCGCACTCGTATCCGCGAACCCGACCTCAGGCGGCGCGCCGCTCGTCGTCGCGCTGTCGAGCGCCGGCTCGTCGGACGCCGACGGCAGCATCGTCTCTTACAATTGGAACCTCGGCAACGGCCAGACCTCGACTGCTGCGAATCCCTCGGCGA
>DATKCJ010000230.1:0-13951 GCA_035513275.1 Opitutaceae bacterium | reverse complement strand
GGACCGGCCGGTTGGTCACTTGAGGTGGCAGTTCGTTCGGGCGGCCCGAACGACGGGCTCTTCGGCGGCTACTGGGCCGAATTCGAGTTCAAATTCGACATTGCGGACGGAGCCACGTTCGACGCGGATTCCTTCTTCGGCTCGAATTCCGGCTACTCGCTTGAGTGGAGATTTCAATCGGTCGGAGACGAAGGCGAATTGAGCGACGCCTTGGGCTGGGACTACGTGCCAGGTGACGGCGGCGGCGGTGGCTCAGGCGCGGTGCCAGAGCCTTCGACCTACGGCATGTTCGGTGCGCTTGCGCTCCTTGGCATGATGGTCGTCCGCCAGGTGCGTCGTCGCTAAGCTGACCCGAGATTCAAATTCCTATCGAACGGGACGGGCAAAGTTGCCCGTCCCGTTTTTTGGCGTCTAGAAGCGAAGATCTTCAGACTTGATCACATTCTCCTACCGAAAAATCGCTGTTGGGCCCCATGTCTTCGCGAATTCGAATGTGAATGCAAAGGCCTGACAATAAGCGCGAAACGCCGGCGCCGATAACGGGCAACCCCCGGACTACCCGGCCAAGAAATCAATTGGGAGGCTCCGTGGGAGGAACGAGGAAGGCAGAATTCCCGATCGCCAGTGAACAGTTCATCCACAAGAGATTAGGCCCAAGCACCGGGGGCAACTGAGGTCTAGCCCTCAAAGCCGAATTTGAAGGATTCGACTAGGCTGGTCGGCGATGAATTCCCAGCCCTCCCTCCAGACACAGCCAAGAACCCTTTGGCTCTCCTTCCTGATTGCCGCCGCGATTGCAGCTTTGTCCTGCACCGCTTCGGCAGCGCCCGGAAATTCGCAGAACGCCGAGCGCGGACTGCTCGTTAAGACACGCAAGAATGCCGCTTCGGACTCCGAAGTGGCCGCTGAAGTCGCCAACGGTGGTGGCCGCGTAACCTCGAAGCTTGACCAGCTCGGCGTCCATGTTGTCCGCGTTCCCGCGGAGAAATGGGCCAAGCTCAAGGACAAGATGTCGAAGAACCCCAAGTATGACTACGTGGAGGAAGATGCCCAGGGCATGGGCTTCTGGACCCCGAACGATCCGAGCTATGGCAGCCAGTGGCACCTCGCAAAGATCGCCGCACCCGCAGCGTGGGACGTCACGACTGGATCGAACACGGTTATCATCGCAGTCCTCGATACAGGCATCCAGATGAACCACCCCGACCTACAGGGGCGCATCCTGCCGGGCTGGGATTACGTGAACAACGATTCCGACCCTTCCGATGATCACGGCCACGGCACGGCGACCGCCGGCACCGCAGCCGCAATCGGCAACAACTCCGTCGGAGTAACGGGCGTCGCGGTCAATGCGAAGATCCTTCCGTTCAAGGTCCTCAACGCTTCGAACTATGGTTACTACTCCGCCTGGTCATCCGCGATCATGAAGGCCGCCGACCAAGGCGCCCGCGTGATCAACATGAGCATGGGCGGCACGACTTCATCCTCCACCCTTCAGAGCGCGGTTAACTACGCATGGAGCAAGGGAAGCATCGTTGTCGTTTCCGCCGGCAACTCCGGCAACTCGACACCGACCTATCCTGCGGCTTGCACCAACGCTCTCGCGGTCTCGGCGACGAATTCTTCGGATTCTCGCACTTCATGGTCGAACTACGGTTCGTATGTGCGCATCTCCGCTCCTGGTGAAGGAATCCTCACAACCCACCTCGGCGGCGGCTACGCCGGTTGGTCAGGCACCTCGTTTTCGGCCCCGATCGTCAGCGGTGTCGCGGCTCTCATCGCAGCCCACCGGCCGGAGCTCTCCAACACTGACATCGTGAATGCAATCCTCCAAGGCGCCGACGACCTCGGCACCGCCGGCCGCGACGACTTCTACGGCTACGGCCGGGTCAACGCCGCCCGCTCGCTGCAAATCGCAGGCGGGACGACCACAAGCGACACGACCGCACCGGTCGCTTCCCTCTCGATTCCTGACGCGGTTTCAACGCTCGTCGGCACCGTGATGGTCTACGGCGATGCTAGCGACAACGTGGGCGTCTCCCGCATCGAAGTCCTCGTGAACGGCACCAAGGTCGCGCAATCCAGCTCAGCCTCGATCGACTACTCGTGGGATACCAATACCGTGTCGAATGCGACACATAAGGTGAAGATCGTCGCCTATGACGCCGCCGGCAACAGCGGCAGCAAGGAGCAGACGGTCTCGGTGAACAATGCGACGACTCCCCCTCCGTCAGTCACGACAGACACCACAAAGCCCGTTGCCGTGATCACTTCACCCATCACCGGTTCGACTCTCAGCAGGAAAGCCACAATCAAGGTCTCGGCCAGCGACAACGTTGCAGTCGTGCGAATCGACGTCTTCGTTGATGGCAAGCTGGTGGGCAGCTCAACCACATCCTCGGCGAGCATTAGCTGGAACACCGCCAAGGTATCCAAGGGCACGCACACCATCACCTCGATCGCCTACGACGCAGCCGGAAATGCCGGTGCCGCAGCCGCGGTCTCCGTGACCAAGTAAGCAGACTCTCGAAATCCAGACTCACAAAGGCACCCTGTCGAAAGGCAGGGTGCCTTTCTCTTGTCAATAGGCTGACTTCGGAGGAAAGAGCACCTCGCGAACCGTCTCGCACACCAGCCGCATGTCGAGCAGGAGCGACCACTCCCGAATGTAAGCCAGGTCATGGGCAATTCGCTTCTCGAGCATCGATACGTCGCCGATCTCGCCGCGAAAACCGCGGCACTGGGCGAGTCCTGTGACTCCGGGCTTCACGAACTGCCTCGACCGATACTCCGACACGAGCTTCGCGAATTGCTCGTCGTGGGCCGTGAGATGGGGCCGCGGACCGACCACGCTCATCTCTCCCAGCACGACGTTCAGGAACTGTGGAAACTCGTCCAGACTTGAACGCCTGAGAAACCTGCCAAAGGCATAAATCCTCGGATCTCCCTTCGTCGCCTGCACCTTCTGTTCCTCGATCGTCGGCGCCCTCGAATGCATCGTCCGAAACTTGAAAATGTCGAAACGATCCTGGGTGAGCCCGTATCTCGGCTGTTTAAAGAACAGCGGACCCGGCGATTGAAATCGCTGCACGATCCACACGAGCAGGCAAAGAGGCGGCAGCACGAACACGACAACTGGTATCGAAAAGGACAGGTCGAATGCGCGCTTGATGATCCGATTCGCGGGATTCTCCAACGGCTCGCGATCAAAGCCACAGATCGTGAATGACCCTTCCTGATAGAGGTTCACTGCCCTGTGGTGGGTAATGCCGAAGTCGTTGATCAACCTGACGCGGCATCCAAGTGCTTGCGCGGTCTGCATGATCGCCCGGGCGTCATCCGGCGGGCGGTAGAACAACGGCATCAATACCTCGCGAACGTTCTCGTGCTGGATAATGTCCGCGAGGTCTTCGATTCGTCCCGCCGGTTGCGGACTTCCAGGAGGAATCTCATCCGTGTCAGCGCAAAGGTAGCCAATCGAATCCATGCCGATCGATTGCTTCGCCGAGATAACCGGCCCCATCGCGACGAAGTCCGCCGGCGGCCCTATGAAGAGGGTGCGATGGCGGTTTCCTCGAAAGACAAACCGTGCGAGCACAGGAGGCACCACGAGGTTGAGCGAGAAGATGAAGAAAAACGCCAGGACAATGAACGACGCGAGAAACACCCGGCTGACATCGGTATCCTTCGTCGCAAACGCGGCCGCGAACAGCACAAGCACGAGGCGAAGCGTCTGGCTCCAGGACAAGCGCAGGGCCTCGAAAACAGTCAGGTCACCCAGCCTCGGGCCCCAGCGATAACATGGTCCCACCGCGAACAGCATCCCCACGAAGACTGCGAGCATGTAGAGGTCGCGATTGATGCTCGGAAGCAGGTTGATCCAAAGCACCTCATCCATGAACTTCCCGAACCATACGAAGAGCCCGACCACGAGCACGGAGAGGCCAAGCGCATGGATCGAAACCAGACCTTCTTGCCGTGGGGCTAGCATGGTGCGGTCAACCGGACCTTATGAACTTTGGAATTGCGTGTTCAATTGCAGCCCGCGTGCGGGGCTCCGGGGAGCATCGCACTCAAGCAATCGGGAGCATCCGTTCATTCCTCGAGAATCGACGCGACCTCATCGACGAGCGTGTCTTGCCGGAAGGGTTTGGGCATGAACATCGTCGGCCCTTTCATAACCTCATCCTCAAACACGAGATCGTCTGCATATCCGGAGATAAAAAGAATCGGCACCGTCACGCTATCTTTGCGGATCATGCGGGCCATCTCCACGCCGTTGAGTTTCGGCATCATCAAATCGGTGATGACCAGCTTGATGTCTGAGGCACTCGCTTGGAAAGCCTTCAAGCCGGCGGCCCCGTTTGTCGCGGTGACGACCTTGTGCCCAGCATCCACCAGCGCCTCCTGAACCAATCTCAACATCGTGGGCTCGTCCTCGACGACCAGTATCAGTGTGGGATCAGGCATGTTTGCAGAAGTTCGCTGGCACGTAGATGAACAGGGGATGCGAAAGAATTCCAGCAAAACCTGTCCAAGCTGGTCATGACAAGCGAGAAGCCTGCCTCACTCTCCCGGCGTCAGTCTTTGATGGCCCTTCGAATCGCCCTGAGGATCGAGACCGGATCCTGTGTCTTCTCCACAACTGAGTTCGGCTTGAGGTCCTTCGCATGCCAATGCACCAGACCTCCCGGGAAGCTGGAGAGAAACATGAATTTGAGACCGGGGCGGCGCATCTGGAGCACTTTGGCGAGCTCCACGCTGTTTTCACCTGCGACGCTGACATCGAGGATCACCAAGTTCGGCTCGGTCTCCTCGATCGAGGCCGCGACATTGCCAAGCCGGGAGCAAATCCCGCATACGACGATGTCAGGCTCATTGTTGATGAGAGAGGTCAGGCCGTTCGCGTAGAACCCATGATCGTCGACAATCAGCACCCTCCGTGGCGCATTGCGGCGAAGCGCTTCGGCGGCGTTGCGGACTCGCGAAATTGCTGAACGTTTTCGCGTCCCGCTGGGTTGGCTCTTTGGTGACACAGGCAAGGGGAACGGTGGTCAGTATCACCCATTTCCGGCCTTACTACTATCGGGTTTTCCCCACTCTCCTAGTAAGCCAAATGCTCACAAACGGCTCCATGAAACCCGCTAGGGTTTCACAGGTTTGTAACTGGCTTTGCCATTGACTATCAACAGCTCCAGTTATCCCTTACCAACTCGTCAGGGAAACCATTAACAGGCAGTAGGGGCTAGGCCTCATGCCAAAGATTCGGACTCGAAAATCGCAGCAATGTCGGCTCTCACCACAACGAAGAAGAGGCCTCTCCGCAGGACCGCGGCTGCTGCGCAAACTTCGGGGAACGAACGTGCGGTTTCCACCTCGCATCGGCAAGGCAAGGCAATGGACGTCGCACGAGTCTGCTTGTGGTCGGCATCGGCTAGGTCCTTTTCTCAAGTTAAGCTCTTTCCGGAATCTCCGGGGTTCCTACGGGTCGTGAAGCAGATCAAGGCCGGAGACTCATGGCTGGCCGCCGTGCATCCGCTTGACCGGAAGGATGTTGAGAAGTTCTTCGGAAACCTTACACCTGCTGAAGTCGGGTCTTTCATTGAATATCGCCTTCAGTCTCTGGATGGAGATGCCCTCTGGGTCCGGCATTGGATCTCAGAGTTCGACCTGTCTGAAGACCGCGTTTCAGGAGCAATTGCCGAGATCGAGGAGATTCGGTGGCTGAGGCGCGAGTCGATTCACATCAGCGAGCGCG
Organism: Opitutaceae bacterium; assembly: GCA_035513275.1. Classification (GTDB taxonomy): domain Bacteria; phylum Verrucomicrobiota; class Verrucomicrobiia; order Opitutales; family Opitutaceae; genus DATKCJ01. The sequence continues at coordinate 8,193 of DATKCJ010000230.1, read as the reverse complement.
AGCAGAACCGAATCGGCCAGGAATTGCATGACGACCTTTGTCAGGTCCTCGCCGGCCTAGGCTGCCTGCTCAGAGTCCTTGAGAATCGCGTGGCAAGCCGCGTTCCGGAAGAGGTCGCAAACCTGCGCGAGATCAATCGCCAGATGGTTGAGGCCATGGAGCGCACACGCGCCCTCACTCACGGGCTTTTCCCTGCCCGGCTCAAGACACTCACCCTTCGTGAAGCGCTGATCGAACTCGGCAAACAGATGGAGACGCGGTTCCACGTCGGCGTCGCGATCCGCTTTCAAGGCGCCATGCCGCACCACAGCACCGATGCGATCCTGAATCTCTACCGCATCTCGCAGGAGGCCGCGAGCAACGCGATCCGCCATGGAGGCGCGACCAGGATCGAAATAGCCCTCCGCAGGCGCGGCTCGATGGTTGAACTCTCTCTAAGAGATAACGGCAGCGGCTATTCCAAACCGGGCAACGGCGCCGGCATTGGCATGGAAATCATGCGCAATCGGGCGCGCATGCTCGGCGGTGAACTGACTATGACCTCGTCCCCCGGACAGGGAGTCACGCTCACCGTCAAATACCAGGCGAAATCGTCATGAAGAAGTCCTCAACCGAAAAAACCCGGATCTTCATTGTCGACGATCACCCGCTCCTCCGGAAGGGGCTTGGCGAACTGATCAACCAGGAGTCCGACATGGTAGTTGTCGGCGAAGCCGACGACGCGCCGAGCGGCATCAAGGGAATCACCACGATCCGGCCCGACCTCGTCATCGTCGACATCTCGCTCAAGAGCATGAACGGCCTCGAACTGATCAAGAACATCAAGGTGCTTGATCCATCGATCCAGGTGCTTGTGCTCTCGATGCACGACGAGACTGTTTACGCCCTTCGCGTCCTGAAGGCCGGCGCCAAGGCTTATGTGATGAAGCAGGAGATGGTCGAGAAGGTCATGGAAGCCATCCGTCGCATCCGTGCCGGCAAGGTCTTCGTGTCCGACCGCGTGGCGACGCAGATGCTGCGCACCGTCGTCGACGGCGGCGATCCGAGCAAGAACTCCCCCGTCGATTCGCTCAGTGATCGAGAGTTGGAGATCGTCGCGCTCATCGGCAACGGCACCGCCACCCGCGAGATCGCCGACAAGCTTCACATCAGCATCAAGACCGTCGAGTCGCACCGCGCTCACATCAAGGAGAAGCTCAAGCTCGAGAACGCCACCCAGCTCGTGCAATTCTGTGTCCGGTGGGTCGAGCAATACCGCACTTCAGGAAATTAATCCGTAATCATTCCCAGCCATGATAGCGAAGCGGCGGCCGGAGACGGCCGCCGTTTCTTTTTCGGCAAAGACTTCATCGATGCCGCTCAGTTGCGGCGCATTGAAAGCAGCCAGAGCAAATGAAGTAGCGACGACACGAACGCGGCCACGTAGGTCAGGGCCGCGGCATTCAAAGTCGCACTTACTCCCGGCATCTCGTCTCTCGCAAGGATCCCGAGGCCGACGAGTTCTTCCTTGGCGCGACGGCTCGCATCGAACTCAACAGGCAGCGTGATGAGGTGGAAGATCGTCAATACGAAGTAGCACATGATGCCGATGTCGATGAGGATGCCCCCGCCAAATCCGAAAATGAATCCGCCGATCATCACGAACGGAAGCAACTGCGATGAGATCTGGGTGATTGGGATGACTGCCATCCGCGCCTTGAGCATCGAGTATCCGACACGGTGCTGGATCGCGTGCCCCGCCTCGTGCGCCGCAACGCCGAGCGCCGCCAGGCTATCGCCATGGTAGTTTTCCCGCGAAAGCGCGAGGCGCTTGTTGGTCGGATCGTAGTGATCGGTCAGGTGGCCGGGAATCTCGACGATGTCGACATTCTGGATGCCAGCGCGAGCCATCACGGCCTCGGCCGCTTCGCGACCGGTAATGCGGCCGCGTGATCCGACTTGGGAGAACTTCTTGTATGTGCCGGTGACCTTCGCCTGCGCGTAGATCGCGAAGGCAAACGTCAGAACAAGCATCACGAGGAGGACAGGCGTGGGCAGGATGGCAAATGCGAGGGTCGTCATGGGTTGGTTGGCGATTGCTTGACGCGGAAGGTGCAGAAATGTTGCCAACTGCGCAACCGGAACTGGTCGACTCGGTCGAGTCGTGCATCGCGTTCCAGAAGGCGGCCTTGCACAAGAACGAAAACCGGTCCGCGACGAACTTGATGGAAGTATGCCGCGACGCATTGGCACAGATGCGGACGGCGATGTGCCGGGCCGATGCAGCGAGAGCTCGTTCAACCCGCTCTACGCCTCGACGAGCCCGTTGCGAATCAGCAGCGCGTTGATGTCGGCATCGCGCCCCATGAACCGCCGGAACAGCGCCTCGGGCGGCTCTGAGTTTCCACGGCTGAGCACGTGCTTTCGAAACGCCCTACCCGTCTCCGCGTCCAGAATCCCGCGCTCCTTGAAGCGAGTGAACGCGTCTGCATCGAGCACCTCGGCCCACTTGTAGGAGTAGTAGCCAGCAGCGTAGCCCACCGGGTCCGAGAACAAGTGGCCGAACCGGCAGACGGTTGAAGGGGCCGTCGGATTTGTTGGCACAATGTAATCGCAAAGGAGTTTTTCGATCTCCGCGTCCAGATCCGCGTCGACGAAACGCTTCGGGCGGAGATGGAGTTCGAGATCCATCTTCCCAAACGCCAGCTGACGCACCGTCGCCGTGGCTGTCCGGAAATTCCGCGCCGCCTTCATCTTCGCGAACAGCGCGTCGGGAATGGACCCGCCTGTTTCAAAATGGCGTCCGAAGAGATCGAGCCCTTCGGGCTCCCATGCCCAGTTCTCCATGATCTGCGAAGGCAGCTCCACAAAGTCCCAGGACACGTTCACTCCGTTGAGCGACTTGTATTCGACCTCGCCGAGCAGGTGATGGAGCAGGTGCCCAAATTCGTGAAACACCGTCTCGACCTCCCGATGCGTGAGAAGCGCAGGCTTGTCACCGGCGGGCGGCGTCATGTTGCCACACATCAAGCCGAGATGCGGTGTGCGACCCTCGCGATTCCGCACTCCCGTGATGAGGTAGTTCATCCACGCGCCACTGCGCTTCGATTCGCGTGGATGCCAGTCAGTGTAGAACGAGCCGAGCTGCCGGCCGTCAACGTCCTTCAGATCATAAAAGCGCACTTCGGAATGCCACGTGTCGACCGCACCCTTTTCGCGGGCGACAGCCTTCACACCAAAGATCCGCTCGGTGATCGCAAACAGTCCTTCGATGACCCGATCGAGCGGGAAATAGGGCCGAAGCGCTTCCTCGTCGAAATCGAAACGATCCTTGCGCAGCTTCTCTGCCCAAAACGCGACTTCCCACGGCGCGAGCGTCGCGGCTGCGCTGCCGGTCTTCGCCGCCTTGAACTCCTCAAGCTCGCGGCACTCGCGATCGAAGGCCTTCTTCACGCGCGCGTGCATCTCCTCGACGAATCGGAGCGCGGCTGCTCCGCTCTTCGCCATCCGCCGCTCGAGCACGAGGTCTGGAAACGCGCTCTTTCCCAGAATCTCGGCCTTCTCCTGGCGCAATTTCAGTATCTGCCGGATCAAGTCATGGTTGTCGTGCGGCGCGCGCGCGCCCACGCCCACAGCCGCGTCCCACACTTCGCGCCGTAAAGACTCGTCCAGCGCATGCGTCATCACGGGCTCCTGCGACGGTTGATGCAGCGTGAACCTCCACTTCGGCGTGGCTGCGTCGCCATGTCCCTTAGACTCGGCACTCCGGCGGGCCGCGTCTTTTGCGTGCGCTGGCAGACCATCGATCCGCGACTCGTCGTCGACGACCAGTTCCCATGCGTTCGTCGCGTCGAGGACGTTCTCGGAAAATTTCTGCGTCAGCGATGCAAGTTCCGACTCGAGTTGTTCAAGCCGGGACTTTTTCGCGGGCTCGAGGTTGGCGCCCGCTTGCTTGAAGTCCGCAATCGTCTCGTCGAAGAGCCGCTTCCTTACGCCAATGAGTGTGTTTGCCTCGGGCGTGCTCGCGAACGCCTTCATGACATCCCAAAGCGCACCGTTCAGGTGAATGCTCGCGTAGAACTCCGTGACTTTAGGGAGCATCGAATTGTAGGCGCTCCTGACCTCCGGCGAATCGCAGACCGATGTGAGGTGCGTTACCTTGCCCCAGGCTTCGTTCAGCGCATCGGTCGCCGACTCGAGCGCCTCGATGCTTGACGCGAGCGTCACGGTTGCCCGGTCCTGGGTGGCGATTGCCTCCAGCGCGGCAAGCGCGTCGGCGAGCGCCACCTCGATCGCGGGAGCGATCAACTCGGGCGTGAGCCGGTTCCACTGGATGTCGAATCGTCGGTCGAGAAAGGGATTGTCGTCTGCCATCCTGCAATCCAACCGCGCACGCTCGGCCAAGGTCAAACGGCAAACAGCGCACTCCGTCGCGGCGCGACCACGCTTCCAGACTACCAATGGAGCGTCGCAGAGATCGCTGCCTGTCGGCGCGCGGCCGGCACAGCGGGAACCTCTTCGAAATCGTCGTCCCAAAGATTGTCGACGAGGATCGCAATCTCGAGCTTCCTGTCGGCCGAAGGGAAGAGGTGCACCCCCACTGTTGAGATGAACGCGGTGTCGTCCCCCACCCTCAGGAAGTTCGGCTCCTGAACGCGAAACTCATTGTCGAGACGCACATCAATCCACGAGGCAGGCTCCCAAATGAGTGCGAGCGTCGCGCGGTGCCTCGGGAAGTTGAGCGCGTAGAAACTCGCGTCGACCGTGCGCCCGCGATAGTCGGCGTCCTTCTCGAGCCAGGCATATCCGAGCACTGCCCTGGCGTGAGCCCACTTGCGAACGAGCACGGCCTCGAATCCAAGTGTGTCGATATCCACCGCGTTTGCGGTCCGCGCGACTACTCCCTGTCTGAAAGTCCAGTCCACCAGCCCTCGGTCGCGCCTCAGGAACAGTGCCGCCTGCGCAGACCAATCTCCCGAGCGCGTCTCCGCACCCACCTCCCAGTTCGTGCTCCGTTCGCGTCCCAGATTCGGATTGCCGCGAAACAAGCCCCCGGTCGCCGACGAGCCGAGAGCAGTGTAGCCGGGGACTTGCGATGCGCCGGCGACCTGCGCGTAGAACCGTGTTGCGCCACCATGTGGCTGATAGTCGATCTGGAACAATGGCGATACCTCGGAGCCGCCCCTGTTGTCGTCGTCGAACGCGAGCCCTGCGCGCGCCGACCAGTTGCCAGATGCAGCGGCGGACTCACGCTCCGCGCTGAGCGAGCCCTTGAAATACACCCGCGAGTCGAATCCTGCGAACAGGAGCGACGTCGAATCGATGCTGTCAGCCACGACTTCCGCACGCCCGCGGAGAAACGTCCCCTCGGCGACCGCCCGCCTCGCCTCGATCGAAGCGGCCCACACGCGGGTCTCATGCTCGAACGGATTGCTCGCTCCCGGCTGCGCGCGGTTGAACTCGTAGTCATCGACATTCCGCCGCCACAGCGCGGAGGCCTCGAGAAATCCACCATCAGGCTCTTCAGTGCGATGATTCAGAAGAACGAGCGTCGTCTTGATGTTCTCGGTCTCCTGAAATCCGAAAGGCGTGTAGAGATTCGGCCAGCCGAAGAACTTGGATTGGTAGCCGGCGAACAAGTCGGTCTGCGCGTTGCCCCGACGGAACTGAAGACGGCCCGCGTAACGGGCGAACTCGTGGTCGCCCCCCGGCACCGACCCGTCGCCCTGCGACCAAGAGGCTGAGAAGTCCGACAGGACTGCGAGCCCGGCGCTTTCGTGGAGTGCGACAGCCTCATAGATATCCGCGCGTCTCAATCCATATTCGCCGGCGCCGACCGTCGCCTCGCCGCGCGGCGCAATCGCCGACCAACGATATTGGAGCGTCGCCACCGATGAGTTGAAACCAGCGGCCGCGTTGTCGACGCCCGTGAGCACCTCGACCGGGCGCAGCATCGCCGGCGCGACCGGAATCTCGGCAAAGTAGTGGCCTGTCTGCGGATCAAACAAGCTGGCTCCACCGATCCTGAAACCCGTGTTCTCAAAGATGCCTCCGCGGACTGCGATGTCGGCCTGACCCTCAGCCATGTTGCGCGATTGCACGTCCACGAGCGGCTCAAACTTCAGCCCGGACACGGCCGCGCCAAACGAACCCACTGGTGCGGTGTTCGCCACGCGCGTCTCGGTGACCTCAAATTCTGGAAGCGTGACGATCGCGGTTTCCTGCGCGTCGACGGCGATGCCGGCCGCAGCGACAATGACCGGCACAAACCAACGGGAGAATCGGGCGCGTTTCATCGGAGCGTTTGTAAGTAGCACCACGCGCTTCCTTAACAATTCTATTCCGACGCTACCCTTTCAGTGCGTCAGTGTGCGCGATGTCGCACACGATTGCGGAATCCAAACCGGCTACTCGCGGGCCACGCCCGCGGACGGGTTCAACAAAAACTCACTCGCCGTCTTCGCCGATCGCCTCGACGGGGCATCCCTCGAGCGCCTCGCGGCACAGAGCGGCGTCTTCCTCGGTCTGGGGCTGGGCGTGCACGAAGGAATAGCCACCCTCGTCGTTCCTCGTGAAGAAGGCCGGCGCGGTTTCGCGGCACAGATCACAGTCGATGCACTGCTGATCCACGTAAAACTTGCCCGGGGCGTTGTTCGGCCACTTGTCAGCTTTGTTAGCCATAGATGACTACCAATCAAAAGAGCACCAACGCCTAGTCAAGCGGGGAACGAGACGGGCGGTGTTGTAATTTGAGGGGAGCGAGTCTTGTTTTTGCGCCCTTCCGAACCTACCGTATCGACCAGCATGATTTCCGATCGCCCCTACATGCGCAGCGTGAGCCCGAACAGCGGTTTGGCGCCGCTGTTCTGGCTGTTGGGCGCGCTCGCTGCGGTCTTTGTCGCGCAGAACCTTGTCGAGGTGTGGTTCAGTTCGCGCGTCGTTTCGGAATGGTTCGGCTTGTCTGCGCGGGGCCTCGCAGAAGGACGCTTCTGGACGCTCTTCACCTACGGCTTCCTCCATGACACACGCGGCATCTGGCACATCCTGGCAAACACCCTCGGTCTCTTTTTCCTGGGAAGGATCGTGCTTCCTGAACTGGGGGCGCGCCGTTTCCTGCTGCTCTTCTTCGTGTGCACAATCCTCGGAGGCCTGTTCTGGACCGGCATCAACTTCTCCCGGGGCGGAATGCTGGTCGGGGCGAGCGGGGCCGTTTTCGGCCTGATCACCTATTTTGCCTGCATGCGACCGAACGAGCGGATCACCGTGCTTCTGTTCTTCATCCTGCCGGTCACGGTGATTCCCAAGTATGCCGCGATGTTCATCGGAGGCGTGCAGCTCTTTCTATTCCTGTTTGCGGAACTTCCAGGAGGGGGACTCTCAACCGGCATCGCGCACTCTGCCCATCTCGGCGGAATGCTTGCAGGACTGATCCTTTACCGAGTGTGGTCAGGGGAGTCCGCGGTGATCTCCCCCTCGAAATCAGTAGAACTCCCGAAATGGATGCGGACCAAGCGTGCGAATCCCGACATCGGCGGCAGCTACCGCGTAAACGTCTCGCAGGGCCGCGACATGAAGCGGGAGGTTGATCGCATACTCGACAAGATCAACCACTCGGGCTTCGGCTCGTTGACCCCTGAGGAGAAGCGAACACTCGACGACGCTCGCGACACTCTCGGGAAACGCTAGCTTGCCGCGACCCCCCGAGGGCGACCCAACGAGCATCGTCACTGGCGTATCCTGATTGGGCGGAACGGCTGACGGCAAAGCGCGTGCGCCAGGAGCCCGACAACGGTAAGCACTCCGCGTTTGCCCGGGGCTGAAAATGTGGCTAAATTCCTCGCAACACTCACTGCGAACCTTGCTCTCCGAAAAACGACAGGAATAATCAGCCTGCCGGTGAAACAATCCGCGCATCCCGACGACTAACTACCCAGCCCCCCTTCCCCCTTGAACCGCACCAACCGCATCTTCGTCGCGCCCCTCGCAATCCTCTTCGTCCTTGCCGGGACGTGCTTTGCGAAAACCTACAACGCCACCACGACCATGGCGGAAGAAACCCGGTTGATGGTCCAGTTGCTCGAGAACGTCCATTTTAACGGCAAGGAGCTGCAGAAAGACGACCTGGGCCAACTGATTCCAAATTACATGGAAGATCTGGATTCGCAGCGCCTGTTCTTCCTGGCGAGCGATGCCGAAGCGATGAGCGCACGGTTC
>DATKCJ010000229.1:0-3440 GCA_035513275.1 Opitutaceae bacterium | reverse complement strand
AATCGTCTGATACGGCGGCTTGCTGCTCTTCGGCAGAAACAAGATCGCATGCATCCGCTCCCCATTGTAGGCAGCGTTGAACGCGACCAACTCCCGTCGCCAGCGTGCAGGGCTGTCGTCACTGGACTCGAGCACCGGATCGAGGTTCGGTTTGTCGTAGTCGTAGAGAATCTTGAATGCCTGAAATTCGGCATCGCTCACGGGCGTCTCGGCGGCGTAATCGCGACGCTCGTCCACGCGCGGCGCATCGACCCGCTCGTCCAGCGAGCGGTCGGAAATCTGCTTCACGCATCGAAAGCCATTTTGGTCCGAGCGATCGAATGCCGACTGTGCGTCGAGGCTGTTGAACATGTAGGCCGGCTCGCGCCATCCGCCTCCGAGAAGGTAACGTTTCCCTTGTTCCGCTTCGTTCCAACACCATTCCTTGGCGTTGCCCGCCATGTCGTAGGTGCCGTGCACGTGCATGCCTTGGTGGTGGCCCGCCGGCGCAAGGCCGCGACCCTGAAGATTGCTGAAGTGGATGACGTGCTCGATTTCCACCGTGGGCGTGGCATACCGCCAGTGGTGGAGCGAAGGCAGCCGCTTGCCGGCGAAACGGGCATAGGCCGCGGCTTCGAACCAGCTCACGCCCGTCACCGGATAATCGTCCCGGCCCGCGGCGTAGGTTCCGCTTGTCCAGGTTGCAGGCCCGGGCATCCCGGTGGAATCGCGAAACAGTGCAATCGCTTCGGTCCAGGCGAGCACGCGGCCGTCGCTCGCTGCAAACGGGTGCTCCCAGAATTGCTCCGTCGCATAGCCGCCGGCATCGACGAATGCCTTGAACTCGCGGTTGGTGACCTCATGGGTGTCGATCCAGTAATCCCCCAAATCGATCGCGGGCATTCCCGTGACAATCGTGTCGGGCGACTTGCCAGGCACCCGCACCATTCCTGGCGGTGTCGCTTCTGGTGACCCGTCCTCCACGAGTTCGAACTCGAGCCGCCTCCTCTGGAGGAGGGCAAGGTAGACTGCGGTATCGGTCTTGTTGAGCGTCTCGAAGCCCTCCTTCGTGATCCGGTAGCGATATGGCGCACGAGCGAGCCGGGCATTCGCGATGGGCGTGGTGCCGACATACTCCCAGTCGGCAGAAGGCTTCCTGTAGGGTTTCGCATGAACCGCGGCCCCGGGCGGATTCGTTTCGATCGCCGCGGCCCCGGTGATCTTCGGCCAAAGATCGACGAGCGCCGGGTCGTCCGCGATGAACTCCTCGGCCACGCGGGCGAGCGCGAATGCCTCGGCGATGTCGTCGATCTTGATGAGCCGGTTGATCTCGGGCAGCGCCGTCTCGCGTGCCCAGCGGATTTTCTCGTTGCGCTCTTGCTCGAGCGCCGCGGCACGCCGTGCGACGGATTCGTTTTCCGATGCTCGCTCGGCGGCCTCGCGAAGTTCGGCGTGCAGGCGCTCCGCGCGCAACGCGCGCAGCGTCAGCACGGTCGTGCCAATGGATCCGATCACCACCAGGACGACGATCGCCACAGTCACGCTCACGCCGACCTTGTGCCTCCGGACGAACTTCCCCGCACGATATAGCGTGCTCGGAGGCCGCGCCACGACGGGTTCGTTCGCCATGTGCCGCTCGATGTCGGCCGCCAGCGCCGCCGCGGTCTGGTAGCGCCGCGCGCGATCCTTCTCGAGCGCACGCATCACGATCCAGTCAAGGTCGCCGCGGAGCAGCACGGTGAGCGACGCCGGCTCGGTGCCTCGCTCATGCGCGACCGAGGTGCGATCTTCTTGGGAAAGCGTGGCCAGCCGCGCAGACGGCCGCGGAGGATCGACCTCGCGGATCGTGCGGCGCATTGTGTCGATGTCCTGCGCGGAGAGAAGCTTCGGGTCGAACGGCGGCCTTCCCAAGAGCAGCTCATACAAGAGCACGCCGAGGCTGTAGATGTCGCTTCGCGTGTCGACGTCGACGCTGCTCATGTCCATCTGCTCCGGGCTTGTGTAGGCGGGCGTGCCGACGAACGTGTGGAATCGCGTGAACAATGTCTTGTCGGTGAGCCGGGCGTTGGTCGCCTTCGCGATGCCGAAGTCGATCACCTTCGGGACAGCGGCGCCGTCGTCCATCGTGACGAGGATGTTCGACGGCTTGAGGTCGCGGTGAATCACGCCCTTCTGGTGCGCGTGCTGCACGGCGTTGCAGACGGCGATGAACAACCGCAACCGCGCCCCGGGCTTCATCTTCTTCTCGTCGCAGTAGCGCGTGATCGGCACGCCGCGGACCAGTTCCATCACGAAATACGGCCGGCCGGAATCCGTGGCGCCGCCGTCGAACACGCGGGCGATGCCGGGATGCTCCATCATCGCGAGCGCCTGCCGCTCGGCCTCGAAGCGCGCCACGACCGCGCGTGTGTCCATGCCGGGCTTGATGATTTTCAGCGCCACGCGCCGGCGCACCGGCTCGTCCTGCTCCGCCATGTAGACGACGCCGAAACCGCCCTCGCCGATCCGCTCGAGGAGCTTGTAGCGTCCGATGCGCGAGCCGGGGCCTTCGTGGACCGGCGCATCGCCTGGGCCGGATGGCGCTTCGTCCTCTTCTTTCAGCAAACCACCGTTACCCTCGTGCGCGTGCAGCAGCGACTCGACGCCCTTGCGCAACGCGGCGTCGTCGCCGCAAGCTTCATCCAGATAGGCCGTTCGCTTGGCCGCCTCCGCAAGCTGCAGAGCCGCGCTGAAGATTTCACATTCGCGATCGTCGGTGTGGGACACGGCGGGTTTGGCGGGAGAGTTGTTGGAACTACGGGCCTCCGGCTTCGAACTGTGCGGCAACGATGAAGTGGAAGAAACCGCGAAACACACGGACTACACGAGAACGCAGGCGTGGTGAGCGGCAGGAACGTTGGTGGAGTGCAGGTGCGATGGAAACTCCGAATTGCGAGCGTAGCTGCCGAGGTGGAGAACCGCGATTGCGGCTCGGTTGAAACCGGAAGGAACTCCGTCGTGGCCCTGCGCGTGAGCGCAGGGATCCGGATCCCGCCGCCCGTTCGACAAGCTCAGGGCCCCGAGCCTGTCGAGGGGCTCACGCGACGGGCTACAACCGGAGATGTTTCTTGGGAGGTAACGAGGCATGTTTTTGGCGTTCACCGTTTCCCCTGCCTCCTTACGTCGGCAGCTAAATTCGGCCGAGTGCATAGAGCCTGGATCAAGTGTTCAGGTTCGGCGGGCTCACACCGATTTGCGAAACCGCGTGCCGCCGGAGAACCCGCGCCCTGGGGAGGGCGCGGGTCGTCAGACCGATCGAGAAGCGTGCGGCGCCAGCGATTGCCTCACTTCCCATGCACCGGGCGCAGCTCACGCTGCAGGATGTGGTGGCCAACCTGCGTTCCCTGCTTCCGTCCCGCTACCTGGTCGAAGCGGAAATGAATGCCGCCGAAGACGCGGGCATCATCGATGTCGACCCCGAT
>DATKCJ010000228.1:0-9718 GCA_035513275.1 Opitutaceae bacterium | reverse complement strand
CGAAGACCTCGAGGAAGTATTTGTGCGTGAGGTGACCGCCGTAGGCGGATCGGAGGAGGCGGCATGAACTGGCACGACATAGCGGTGGTTTACGCCAAGGAGCTGAAGGACACGCTCCGCGACCGGCGCACGATCATCTCGATGATCGTCGTGCCGATGCTCATCATGCCGGCGCTCATGTTTGGATTTGCGATTCTGTCGGTAAAGGTCGTCAAGAAGGCGAGGGCCGAGACGCCGACCGTGATGATCCTAGGTGGTGTGGATTCCCCCGCGATCGTGGCGAAGCTCGCCGCGCTTGAGTCGGTGCAGATCGTCCCGCCGGCGGACGACTACGCGACTCAAATCTCCGACAAGAAGGTGCGCGCGGCGGTGCGGATCCCGGAAGGGTTCGACGCGGCGGCAGGCAGCGGCGCGGTGCCGGAGGTGAAGATCTATCATTACGAAGGGGAGATTAAGTCCGGCTTCGCTGCCCAGACGCTTGAGCGCTTCTTCCGCGACCAGCGGGAGGCGCGGGTCGACGAAGCTGTCGCGGCCCGAGGGCTGCCGGAGAATTTCGTGAGGCCCTTCGAAATCCGGCGCGAGAATGTGGCGCCGCCTCAAAAAGTCGGCGGCAACATGATCGGGGCGTTTGTGCCCTACATCATCATCATCCTGTGCCTCACCGGCGCTATGTATCCGGCGATCGACTTGACTGCCGGTGAGAAGGAGCGCGGCACGATGGAGACGATCTTGTGCAGCCCGGTCGGCCGGCTCGACCTCGTGCTCGGCAAGTTCCTTCTCGTGATGACCGCCGCGCTCGCGACGGTTGTCTGTGCGATCATTTCGATGGGACTTAGCTTCGTCGCGGGCGGCATGATCATCGGGAAGATGATCGGCGGTGGCGCGCCGGGAGCCGGTGGCGCGGCGATGGGTGGCCTGCCGGTGATGATTGACCCGATGGGAATCGTGGCTGTTTTTGCGCTCGTGATTCCGGTCTCGGTGTTTTTCGCAGGGCTTTTACTGGCCGTCGCTTTGTTCGCGAAAAGCTACAAGGAAGCACAGAGTTACGTGTCGCCCTTGATCCTCGTGGCGATCATTCCATCGGTCCTCGGGCTGCTGCCTGGATTCGAGTTGAACAACACGCTCGCGCTCGTTCCGGTGCTCAACATTTGCCTCGTAAGCAAGGAGATCCTGAGCGGCGTCTACGACTGGACCCACATCACAATCGTGTTCGGATCGATGTGTGTCTACGCGGCCGCGTCGATCGCGTTTTGTGTCGCCATGTTCAGGCGGGAGTCGGTGCTGTTTCGCGGCTGACTCACAGCGTTTATGAACTGTTTAGCCACTCCGGCGGGGGAAACGCCGCTTGTCTTGGCCAGCTTCGAAAGGTAGCAAAGTTGGGTCTTACCCGGCTGTGAACAAGAAGATCCTGATCATCCACGGAGATCGCAAGGCGCGTCGCATGTTGACGTTCCTGCTTGCCGATGCGGGATTCGACGTGCGGGCGTTCGCGAAGCCCACGGAAGCCACTGCAGTCGCGCGCCAGGAGCTGCTGGATCTCGCGGTCGTCGACCACGATACGCGGACCAAGGACAAGGCCGACATTATCGAGGGCCTGAAAGCCGTCCAGCCGACCGTGCCGATCGTGCTCCTGGCCGCCGACCCGTCGATTCAGCTCATCATCAACTCGATTCGCGTCGGGGTGTCCGAGATCGTCGACAAGCCCGACAACCTCCGGGAAATCCTCGAGAAGGTGAACGCGCTCGCGCGTCCGGGTGCCACCTTGGGAGACATTGCGGACGAGGCCGACCTCACGGGCGCCCTGGCGGCGCTCGGCGACTCCGCACCCGCGGAAAAGGGAGCGGCACCGGTCGCCAAGACCGCCGATTCCGGGGCGATCGGCAAACAAGCGACCGAACTCAAGCAACAGGTAATGCGGCTCTCGAAAGAGCAGGGCGACCTCGAGGTGCAAACCGACCGCGCCAAGCGCGAACTCGAGTCGGTCCGCGCCGAGGTCTCGGCGCTTGAGAGCAAGCGCACGGAATACGAGAAGTTCGAGGAGCAGGCTCACCAGGCGAAGAAAGCGCTGGAGACGCTCCGCGCCGAGGCCGCCACGCTCGAAAAATCCGTCGGCGACGTCGAGGAGCAACGGACCCTCGTGGCCCGCGAACGCCGGGAACTCGCGCAGCAGATGACGCTCATGGCGCAGGAGAAATCCTCGAGCGAGCGCAGCGCCGATGCCGCGAAGCACATTCAGGAACTTGAGACCGCCATCGCCGCGGAGCGCACGGCGCTTGAGACACAGAAGCGCGAGACCGAGTCGCTCTCAAAGGAACTCGCAAAGCAGACCGCCGCGCTCGAGGCCGAGCGCAAGCGCGTCGCGCAGGAAGCCGAGAAGGCCGCCGGCGCCGCGCGCGATGCGGCTGCGCGGATCAACGAGGCGGCCGGCCTGAAGAAAGAGGCCGAGGCGGGGCTCTCGAAGAAGGCCGGTCTCGACGAGCAGGCGACGGCACTGGCGAAGCGCGAGGCCGCGCTGAAGGAATCGCTGTCAAAGCTCGCCGATCTCGATGCCCTCGCGAAAACCGTCGCCGCAGACCGCGGCAAACTCGAGGACGACCGCCGTGCGCTTTCGAGCGAGGCATCCGCAATCGAAGCGCGCGCGGCCGAGGCAGCAAGGCTCAAGGACGACCTAACGCGGCGCGCCGAGGAGATTTCCAAGGAGCGCAGCTCAGTCAACGGCGAGCGTGCCGCACTCGACAAGGCCCGCGCAGAGATCGAGGCGCGGGAGCACAAGGCCGGCGCCACGGAACAGACTCTCGATGCGAAGCTCGGCGAGGCCTCGAAGCTCGAGGCTCACGCGAAGGAAGTCGCCTCACGCGAGACTGCGCTCGCGAAGCGTGAGAAGGAGGTCGAGGCCGCCGCACGTGAGATGGAGAAGCTTGACGCGACGCGCAAGGCGCTCGAGCACGAGAAGGCGCAAGTCGCGCAGGCGCAGAAGTCCGCCCAAGAGTCCGCCAAGGCGAACGAGGCCGAGTCCGAGCGCCTCAAAGGCCGCCAGGCCGAACTCGCCAAAGTCGCCGAGCAGAACTCTGCAAACGCTTCACGCCTCGAGAAGACGCGCGAGGAGCTCGCCGCGGCGCGCAAGGAGGCAGCCGACCTCAAGGTCGCGCTCGAGAAGGACACGCGCGCCCTTCAGGAATCCACTGCCTCGCTTTCCAGCCGCAAGGATCAGCTCGCCGCGGAAGCCGTCCGCATCGCCACCGAGCGCGCCGCAGCGAAGGAAGAGGCCACCGCAATCGCAAAGGCCCGGGAGCAACTCGCCGGCGACGAGGACCGCCGCCGCGAACTCGAAGCCCTAGCGAAGAAACTCGAGCAGGCTGGCGCCGAGGTCGCGCGCCGCGAGTCGTCCATCACCGCGGCTGAGGCGAAGCTCAAGGCCGAGGAGGCGCGCTTCCGCGAGGTCAGCAAGCTCGGCGAAAAACTCAAGGGCGACGAGGCTACTCTGGCGCGCCGCGAGGCCGACCTCTCGGGCCGCGAGGCAAAGCTCAAGGAGGAACTCAAGGTTGTCGACGACGCGAGGCGCAAACTCGATGAGGTCGCTGCCCGCGAGGCCAAGCTCGCCGAGTCCGAGGCACGCCATTCGAAGACCGAGGCACAGTTCAAGGAGCGCCAGGCGAAGCTCGCCGAGGAAGGTGCCGCAGCGGAAGCCGCGCGGAAGGAAGCTGACGAACTCGCCAGCAAACTCGACACCGAGCGGCGTGAACTCGAGTCCGAGCGCGCAATCGCCCGTGAAGTCGCCGCCCTGAAGTCCGTGCTCGGGGACAAGGAGCGCGAGATCGCGGCCGCCGAGGCTGCCGTTTCCGCGCGCCGCAAGGAGCTCGACGAAATCTCCAAGCGCAACGACGCGGCCGGCTCCGAGATCGGCCGCCGCTCAGGCGAGCTCGACGAGCGCTCGCGCCGACTCGACGAGGCGCAGGCGAAGCTTGCGGCGATTGAGGCGCGGGCCCGCGAGGTCGATGCCGCGCAGAAATCACTCGAGTCCGACAAGGCACGCGCCGAGAAGGAGGCCGCCGCAATCGCCAAGAACCGCGCTGCGCTCGAGGCCGAATCGGCCGCACTCGCGTCGGCAAAGCAGGAGTTTTCAAAGTTGGAGACGGAGGCCGCGCGCGTCCGCAAGGAGTCCGAGCGCGTCGTAGCGCTCCAGGCCTCGCTCGACGAGAAGGCGCGCAAGCTGCAGGGCCTCGAGCACGCGTCGAAATCCGAGAAGGATCGTGTAAGCGAGATCGAGGACATGCTGCGCAAGGAGCGCGAGTCTCTCGCCACAGAGCGCGAGCGCATCGGCCGCGAGGCCGCGTCGGAGAAGAATACCTTGGAGCAGACACGCCGTGCACTCGCCGATGCCGAGGCCCACGTGAAAGCCGGCTTCGAGAAAAACGAGGCAGCGGCACATGAACTCGCGGAACGCGAATTGGCGCTGAAGCGTGGAGGAGAGGAGACAGCCGCGCGGAAAGCGGCGCTCGATAAGGCGGAGGCCGCGATCGCGGAGAAGAGTGCAGCCGTCGCGCGCCTGGAGGCGGAGGCACGCGACCGCCTCGAGGCCGCCGGCAGGGAACGCGCCACGGCGGATGCGGCACAGAAGGAATTTTCAGAGATCGAGGCGAAGCGCGCCAAGTTGGACAAGGATGCTGCGCTCCTGGCCGCGAAGTCGGATGGTGCCGAACGCGGTGCCCGCGAACTCGAGGAAGGCCGCCGCAGGCTCAAGGCCCTCGAGGAGGAAATGAACGCGCGGTTCAAGGCGGAGCGCGATGCGCTCGCCACCGAGCGGGCCGCAGTCGAGAAGGCGGCCGCACGCAAGCCGATGACCGTGCCCGTGCCGGTGGTCGACGAGGCTGCGCAGGCGAGGGTTTCCGAGGAGCAGTCGCGGATCAAGGCCGCGGCCGCGCGCCTCGAGGAGGAGAGAAAGATGCACGCGCAGAACCTTTCGGATCTCGACCGGGAGCGGAAGGAGTTCCTCTCCGACGTCGAGGAGTGGCAGGTGCAGGAGGCGAATCTCAAGGCCTACGAGGAGCGTCTGCGCAAGCAGCAGGCGCAGCTCGAAGCCGAGCGCGTGCAGATACAGAAGTTTGCCCATGGAAACCCTGCCGCACAGCAGGATTTGAAGGCCTCGGCCGAGTGGGACAAAATCCAGGCCGCGACGCAGGCCCTCGACAAGGAACGCCGTGGCGTGCAGAGCGACCTGCTCGCAATCAAGGAACAGGAGCACGCGCTGCGAGTGCAGGAAGAGCGCGTCAAGCGTGCCCGCATGCAGCTCGAGGCGGACCAGAAGAAATTCCAGGACATCCTCTCCAAGGTCGCCACCGAGGAAGAGGCCGAGGACGCGCCGAAGAAAAAGGGCCTGTTCGGATTCGGAAAGAAGTAGGGGCGCGCGGGGCGAACCCGGGACAGACGTGGCGCGGCAAGCGCGCCACCTACAGGGGAACCGATCGATTCAGTTGTAGGTTGCGCGCTTGTCGCGCGGCACTGCAGCTTCCCTTTTGCTTTCGCTGCGTGTTTGGCGGAGTGTGCTGCAATGAGCGCGAACACTCGTCCGGGCACACCAAAGCGTGGTCACAACCGGCTCGCCTCGGAGCAGTCGCCTTACTTGCGCCAGCACGCGGGCAATCCTGTCGACTGGTTTCCGTGGGGTGAGGAAGCATTCGTGCGCGCACGCGAGTCGGGCCGTCCGATCTTCCTCTCGATCGGCTACTCGACATGCCACTGGTGCCACGTGATGGCGCGCGAGTCGTTTGAGGATCCTGCGGTCGCGGAAAGTCTGAATCGCGATTTCGTATGCGTGAAAGTCGACCGCGAGGAACGGCCCGATGTCGACCGGCTCTACATGGCTTATGTGCAGACGACGACAGGTCACGGCGGCTGGCCGATGAGCGTGTGGCTCACGCCGGACCTGGCGCCATTTTTCGGCGGCACTTATTTCCCGCCAGTCGACATGCAGGGCCGGATCGGTTTCCCGAGGTTGCTCTCGCATATCGCCGAGGCATGGCGCACGAAGCGCGAGGAGCTAGTCGCCGAGGGCAACCGGATCATCGAGGCGTTTCGCACGCACGCGACCGCCGCGCAGCCAGAGAACGCGTCGACTCCTGCTGTCGACGTGGGTCAGCGATGCCTTGAGTGGTGCTTCGAGGCGTTTGACGACCAGTGGGGCGGCTTCGGCGGCGCGCCGAAGTTTCCGCGGCCGTCGTTGCTCAACTTTCTCTTCCGGATCTCGGCGCGGCGGGATGCACAAGCGGCGGGCGAACTCACCCCCGATGGTCGCGAGGCACTGCGCTTCGAGGAGCTCACGCTGCAGCGCATGGCCGAAGGTGGCATGCGCGATCACTTGGGCGGCGGATTCCACCGTTACTCGGTGGACGCGCGCTGGCACGTGCCACACTTCGAGAAAATGCTCTACGATCAGGCGCAGCTCGTGGGCGCCTTTCTCGAGGGATATCAGGCGACGGGCCGGGGCGTGTTCGGATGGATCGCGCGCGAGACTATCGACTACGTGTTGCGCGACATGACTTCGTCCGGCGGCGGGTTCTTCTCGGCGGAAGATGCCGACAGCGACACACCGGATGGCGGGCACGCCGAGGGAGCGTTCTATGTGTGGACGCAGGATGAAATCCGCGCCGTGTGTGGCGAGCATGCGCCGCTCGTGGAGCGACACTACGGCGTGAGCGCCGGGGGCAACGCGCGCCCAGAGTCCGATCCGCAAGGAGAGTTTCGAGGGAAGAACATACTGCACCAGGTCGCACCACTCACACAGACCGCGGCCGCGCTCGGGATCGCGCTTGGCGATGCGGAGACGCGCCTGCTCGGTGCGAACGAGAAGTTGTTTCGCGCGCGGGGCGCGCGTCCGCGTCCACATCTCGACGACAAGGTGCTCACGGCGTGGAACGGTCTCATGATCTCCGCGCTCGCCCGCGCGGTTCAGGTCCTGGGGCCCGACGATCTGGACGCAGCCGTGCGGTGGGAAAAGGCCGCATCGCGCGCGGCGGAGTTCGTCGAGCGAGAGCTGCACGACCCGGCAACCTCAAGACTGTGGCGCGGCTTCCGCGAGTCGCGCGGCGCCGCGCCGGGATTCGCGGAGGATTACGCGTTTCTCATCCAGGGACTGCTCGATCTTTACGAGGCGACTGGCGCGACTCGCTGGCTCCAGTGGGCCGACCGCCTGCAGGAAACGATGGATGCAGATTTCTGGGACGCGAACGCCGGTGGCTACTTCAGCAGCCCTGCGGGCGACCCGCATCTGCTCGTGCGGCTGAAGGAGGATTACGACGGCGCCGAGCCCGCGGCGAATTCTGTCGCGGCGCTCAACCTGCTGCGACTCGACGCAATGCTCGGCGGCGGCACTCGCGCCGATCGAGCGCGCGAGACGATCGAAGCGTTTCGCGCACAACTCGACCGCGCACCGCACGGCTTGCCGCAGATGCTGGTCGCGGTGGACTTCATGATCGGCCCGGTGCGGCAGATCGTGATCGCCGGAGATCCCGGCTCCGCCGATACGCGCGCGCTGCTCCGCGCTGTGCACGGCCGGCTCGAAGCACCGCGTGTGATCCTCTGGGCCGACGGTGCCGAGGGGCAGGTGTGGCTCGCGGGCCGCCAGCCGTGGATTGCGGGAGTGAAACCTGTCGGCGGACGCGGATCGGCCTCCGTCTGCCGCGACAACACGTGCGGCCTGCCTGTGACAGATCCCGAGGAACTGGCTCGGCAACTGGCGTGAAGGCTTGTTCATTGTCTCCGTGAAACCCCGCGTTCCGTCACTCGACCTCACCGCCAAGCGCAAGCTGCTCATCGGGGTGGTGCACCTGCTCCCACTGCCCGGCGCGCCGCGCTGGGGCGGGAGCATGGATGCCGTGATCAATGCCGCAAGGGCCGACGCCGTTGCCTATGAGCGCGGTGGTGCCGATGCGATCATCGTGGAGAATTTCGGCGACGCGCCATTCGCGAAGGACAACGTGCCCGCGGAAACGGTAGCTGCGATGGCCGCCGCGGGGAGCGCCGTGCGCGCTGCGGTGAAACTGCCGCTCGGCTTCAATGTGCTTCGCAACGATGCGCACGCGGCGCTCGCGTTGTGCGCGGCGTGCGGCGGGTCGTTCATCCGCGTGAATATTCTCAGCGGCGTGATGGTCACCGACCAGGGGGTGATCGAGGGGCGCGCATTCGAGGTGCTGCGCGCGCGCAGAGCGCTGGCTCCTGACGTGAAGATTCTCGCCGACGTGCATGTGACGCACGCCGCGCCGCTCGCGCCAGTGTCGATCGCGCAGGCGGCGCTCGACACCTTCGAGCGCGGACTCGCCGACGCGCTCATCGTGAGCGGCGCCGGCACGGGCAAGGCGACGGATTCTGCGAAGGCTCTCGATGTGAAGCGCGCATGCCCCAGCGTGCCTGTGTTGATCGGCAGTGGAGTGACGGCCGAATCGGCCCAAGCGTTCGAGACCGCGGCCGACGGATTCATTGTCGGCTCGTCGCTCAAGCGCGGCGGCAGACTCTCGAATCCCGTCGACGCACGCCGCGTGGCTGCGTTGCGGCGCGCCCTTGGAGGACCACAGTGATGAGCGACGCCGACCGAATCCGCGAACTCGAGGTGAAGATCGCGTTTCTCGAGAAGCACGTCGTCGAGCAGGACCGCGCAATGCTCGAGATGAGCGACCGTCTCGCGGCGCTCGAGAACCGTCTGCTCGGCCTGCGCGAGCGCCTCGAGCGTGGCCCCGAAGGCCCGATGCCCGCCGACGAGAAGCCGCCGCACTATTGAAGCGGGAGGGTTGAAGGATGGGGTGGGGAGATTCCTAAATCGTGGGATACGAGAGGGTGAAGAGGCGTCGGCGCGCGTCCTTCTTTTCCCATTCGTCACACAGGCGTCACCTGTTTGTAACACGTCTCCGGTAGGTTTGTCGGATGGCGTGCCTGACCGCGCGTCGCCCAACCGAAGAAACAGACAACAACCATGTTCAAACCGACACTCAAACTCGCTGTCCTGCTCGCGGCTCTTTTCGCGGGCGCAGCCGTCCACGCACAGGAAAGCAAGGCGCTGATCGATGCGCTGATCAAGAAGGGCATTCTCACCGAGGATGAAGCCAAAGCCGTTCAGGCCGAGGCGAAGAAATCCGCTCTCAGCTTTGTCGAGGTGAAGACAAAGCCCGTCACCAAGCTGCAGATCAGCGGCCGCATGCAGGCCCAGTTCGACGGTCTCAACACCGACCGCTACGGAGCAGACAACGCGGCCACGACGCACTTCTTCGTGCGCCGCGCCTACCTCACCGTGAACGCTGCACTCGGCAAAGAGTGGGTCGGAAACATGACGTGGGACTTCGCGGGCAGCTTCTTCGATGCGTTCAACATCCAGTACAAGGGATGGGCCGACAAAACGCTCACGATCGGCATCAAGAAAGTTAATTTCGGCATCGAGGAGAACACCTCCTCTGGCTCGCTCAAGGCGATTGAGCGCAGCGGCGTCACGCGCTATTTCGTAGAGAGCAATAACGGCCGCCGTCTGGGCGCTGGCAGCTACCGCACCGGCATCTTCCTCGACGGAAGCGAGGGCAACTTCTTCTGGGGCGCAGCCGTCACAAACCCCGAGCGCACCTCGACTCCGAGCTCCATCGGCTCGGGCGCGAACAACAACGCCGCTTTCTGGGCGAACGCCGGTTTCAAGAACAAGTTTGAGGGCGGCGATTACGCGATCGGCGTGAACGCCGGTTTC
>DATKCJ010000227.1:0-3485 GCA_035513275.1 Opitutaceae bacterium | reverse complement strand
GGACTCGCGAGCCTGCTGGTCGGCTGGGCCGAGTATGAGCGGCTCGCTCTCGCATCGACCGGTGCGCTGCCAGTGTTCACGTCGGTCACGATTTTCCTCACGGTCTTCATCGGCGGCATCACATTCACCGGGTCTGTGTATGCATTCCTGAAGCTCGCAGAGTGGGTGAGCGGCAGGGCGCTGCTCTTTCGAGGGCAGCACGCCTTGAACTTTGCGCTCATGGTCGCGGCGATCGCGGGCGGAGTCTTGTTCGCGCTTGGCGGCGATATGGAGAGGGCGGGCTTCCTCGCGGCGGTGGTCTTGTCGCTCGTGCTCGGCTTCACATTCGTGATGCCAATCGGGGGCGGCGACATGCCCGTCGTGATCTCGATGCTCAATTCGCTCTCGGGCCTGGCCGCGGCGGCCGCGGGATTTGTCATCAGCAACAATGTGCTCGTTGTCGCCGGCTGCCTCGTCGGGACGAGCGGGATGATACTCACGCTCATCATGTGCAAGGCGATGAACCGGACGATGCTCCACGTCCTCTTCTCCGGATTCGGTGCCACCGCGGCCAAAGGGGAGGGCACGGCGTTCGAAGGCGAATTGAAACCAATCTCGGCTGCGGACAGCTACGCGGTGCTCGAGGCTGCGCGGCAGGTCGTGATCGTGCCGGGCTACGGAATGGCTGTCTCGCAGGCGCAGCATCAGGTGAAGGAACTGGCGGATCTGCTCGAGAAGAACGGCGCAGAAGTCCGCTTCGCTATTCATCCGGTCGCGGGCCGGATGCCGGGGCACATGAACGTGCTGCTCGCGGAGGCCAACGTGCCTTATGAACAGCTCGTCGAAATGTCGGCAATCAATCCCACGATGCCGCAAGTCGACGTGGCGATCGTGATCGGTGCGAACGATGTAGTGAATCCCGCCGCGGTTTCGGACAAATCGTCACCGATCTACGGCATGCCGATCATCAACGCGCACGAAGCGCGCACCGTGATCTGCCTGAAGCGCGGCAAAGGCGCGGGCTTTTCGGGACTGGAGAACAGGCTCTTCCTGCTGCCGAACTCGCGGATGCTTTACGGCGACGCGAAGTCCACGCTGCAGGCTGTGGTGGGCGAATTTAAGGGAAATTAACGGGATTCTGGCACGAGTTCCTTGCCGGAGGAGACGCGCGTCGAAAGAGTCCTGCACTGGAAAATTATCTTTCGCGATGGAAGAGAGTGGGTATTCCCCACGAACAACGACTCTCATGCGCTCAATACCTCATTCTATTCTTATGATCGCGCTCGCCACTGCTGTAGCGATTCCCGCAGCGCGTGCGCTTACAGTGATACCGCCTACGTTCGAGCAGCTCGTCTCGACGGCCGAGGTCGTCGTTGATGGTGAGGTGACGGGCGTGCGCAGCGAGTTGTCCTCTTTTGAGGGCCGGCCGCGTGTCTACACGTTCGTTTCGATCCACGTGCTCGACGCGCTCAAGGGCACGCCAGGTGAGACCGTCGAGCTCCGGATGCTCGGCGGCACCGTTGGCGATGTGACCCTTCAGGTGTCCGGCGTCCCGAAGTTCAAAGTAGGCGAAAGAAATCTCTTTTTCATCGAGGGCAATGGCGTGAATTTCTGCCCACTCGTTGCGGTGCCGCACGGATTCTACCCGATCGCGGAGCGTGAGGCGGACGGCGCGGAAGTTGTCCTGCGCAGCAACGGCGAGCCGCTGGAAGACCCCGCGGAGGTCGTCGAGAGTATGCAACACGGCGCGCACGCCACCGGCGCAAGACACGGCCTGGGCGGCGCGATGACGGTGTCGGATTTCAAAAACCGGATTCGAGCGGAGGTGGCACATGCGCGCCAACAGTAATCGCTCCGGCCTGCTTCCGGCACTCCTCATGGCAGTTGCGTTGGGCGCACCTTCGACAGCGCCGGCATATAGCCTCCTTGCGCCGGTCTCACTCTGGCCCGTGGGCGATGTGAATTGGAAAGAAAACCTCGTCGGCAACGGAACGAACATTCCGATTCCAAGCGGCGGCTCACCGTTGCAAGACGGGAGCACGTCCTGGGGCCAGGCGCTCCAGAAGGCGATCGACGACTTGAATGTCGTCCTCCCGGACGGAGTGCTCACGCTGAGCATTACACAGAATTCCGGTATCGTTGCAGGCGAACAGAACGGAGTGAACAATGTCGCGTTTGCCGCGACCGTTTACGGCGACGCCTGGGGCGGCAGCACGGTTGGCATTTCGCTTTCTCTTTGGACCGGCAACCGGAAGATCGAAAACGACGTCCTCTTCAACTCGACCAAGACGTGGAACTCCTACGAGGGTCCCCAGCAAAATGGCATCACCGACCTTCGGCGCATCGCGCTGCATGAGTTCGGGCACTCTCTCGGCCTCGACCATCCCGATCAGGTGGGGCAGGTCGTCACCGCGATCATGAACAGCGTGAGCAGTGACATCGACGAACTGCAGCAGGACGATATCGACGGCCTTCTCTCAATCTACGGCGCAGTCATGCCCGTCACGATCACATCGCATCCGCAGTCCTACACCACGCCCGTTGGCGGCTCGTGGCCTTTCAGCGTCGTCGCCACCGGATCCGAACTCATCACCTACGACTGGGAGCAGTCGACGAATGGCGGCGCCTCGTGGTCGGACATCGGATTCCCTCCGCACATCAGCTCGGGGTCATTCTCGAACCTGAGCATTAACGACAATAACCTGCGGATTCGTGTGAACGTCACGAATCCCGCGGGCACGGTGGCGAGCAACGTCGCCACCCTCACGGTCACCCCCACCGAGGAGGCACCGGTAATCACGGCGCATCCGGGAAATCAGGGAGTGAACGTCGGCGAAGACGCTTCGTTCACAGTTGCCGCCTCGGGTTCGCCCACGCCGACCATCCAGTGGGAATCCAGTTCGAATGGAGGATCGATTTGGGAGAATGTCACGGACGGCTTTGTGCTTCCTTCGGGTCCTGCCTACTCAGGTGCCACGACGACGACGCTGCAAGTCGTTGGTGCGACCTCCGGGGTCAGCGGGCGCCTGTATCGCGCTTTGGCCACGAACTCGGCGAGCACCGCAACAAGCAATTCCGCCACGCTCACGGTCGCCGACGGTCCAGTCGCGCCTTCAATCACCACGCATCCCTCCAACGCCGCGGTAAATGCCGGCCAGCCCGCGAGCTTCACGGTCGTCGCCTCCGGCACCGCGCCGCTGGGCTACCAGTGGAGGAAGGGCGTTGTCGACATCGCGGGTGCCACGAGCGCGACCTTCAACATCGCCACAGTGACCGTTGGTGATGCGGGCTCCTACACAGTCGTCGTATCGAACGCCTCCGGCAGCGTCACCAGCAACGCCGCGACCCTCAGCGTGAATGTTCCGCCGGCGATCACTTCGCATCCCACAAGCCTGACCGCGGTGCTTGGCAGCGACGTAGCGTTTTCAGTCACCGCCTCAGGCACCAATCCGCTCTCGTTTCAGTGGCGGCTCAACGGCGGGAACATCACCGGCGCGACCAGCGCG
>DATKCJ010000226.1:0-2042 GCA_035513275.1 Opitutaceae bacterium | reverse complement strand
CCCTCGCGCGCGGCCTCTGCGAATACCTTGACCTTCCCGTGGTAGGGACGGCCGTTGCGGTCGAAGACGACGGCGGTGATGCCGGCTGCCTTCGCCTTCTCTGCGAATGTGACGCCGAGCGCCTTCGCGCTGGCGATGTTTGCCGCGAGCTTCTTGCCGCGGTTCTCGGGCGAGAGGCTCGTGACGGACACGAGCGTGGAGCCCGCGACGTCGTCGATCGCCTGCGCGTAGACGTGCTTGCCGCTGAAGTGCACGCAAAGGCGCGGGCGCGCTGCGGTGCCCTTGACCTTTTTGCGGATGCGCCAGCGGCGCTTCTGGAGGAGAATGGATTTTTGAATCGTGTTCATGTTGCGGTTCCTCGCGGACGAGTGCGGCCGGCGCCTTAGGCGACGGTCTTGCCCTCCTTGCGGCGGACGCGCTCGGCGTGTTCGCCAACGATGCGCACGCCCTTGCCCTTGTAAGGCTCCGGCGGGTAATAGGCGCGTATGTCGGCCGTGACTGCGCCGACGAGCTGCTTGTCGCAGCCCTCGATCTTGATCTTCGTCTGATCGACGACGGTGAGCTTGATGCCTTCCGGCACGGCATACTTGATCGGGTGCGAGTAACCGAGCGCGAGGTCGAGGACCTTGCCCTGGAGGTTGGCCTTGAAGCCGACGCCCTGGATCTCGAGATCCTTGGAAAAGCCGTCAACGACGCCCTTGACCATGCCATTCACGACGGAGCGCACGGTGCCGTGCATCGCCTTCGCGTAGCGGCTGTCGCCCTTCGGGAGGAAGGTGATCTTGTCTTCCTTGGCCGTGATCGTGACGACGTCGTCAAACGTCTTTTGAACTTTGCCCTTGGGGCCTTCGACGAGGACGGTGCCGCCCTTGATGTCGATCTTGACCTTGGCGGGAATGGGAATGGGAAGTCTGCCGATGCGACTCATGGTGTGTGTGTCTCCTTACCAAACGCTGCAGATGAGCTCGCCTCCGAGCTTTTGGCGCCGCGCGTCCTGGTCCTTCATGAGGCCCTTGGACGTCGAGACGATGCTGATGCCAAGTCCGTTGAGGACGCGGGGAATTTCGCGGTAGCCGTAGTAGAGACGGCGGCCGGGTGTGCTCACGCGGCGCATGTTCGAGATGGCCGGCGTGCTTTCGACATACTTGAGCTTAACGACGATGGTCTTGTGGCCCTCTTCGTCGGTGCCCTCGCTGAAGTCGTGCACGAAACCCTCGTCCTTGAGGATGCGCGCGATGCCGGCCTTCGTGTTGGAGTGCGGCGCAGCGCACTCGGGAAGGACAGCCTTCGAGGCGTTGCGGATTCGCGTGAGAAAATCGCTGATTGGGTCTGTCATGGATGTTTTCGTTGTCCCGCGCGGATCATATCCGGGCGCCTTCGCGCCAACTTCCGCTGGGGAAAAATGTTTACCAGGATGATTTGGTGACTCCGGGAATCATGCCGTTGAGCGCGAGCTCGCGAAACGTGATGCGTGAGACGCGGAAGCGGCGGATGTAGGCGCGCGGGCGGCCGCTGAGCAGGCAGCGGTTGCGGATGCGGATGGGCGACGAGTCGCGCGGGAGCTTCGCGAGCGCCTTCTGGGCGGCGAAAAACTCCTCGTCGGTCGTGGCGGGATTGGCGAGGATCGCCTTGATGGCGGCGCGCTTGACGGCGAATTTCGCGACGAGCGCGATGCGGCGCTTGTTCTTTTCGATGGAGGATGTCTTGGCCATGGCGTCAGGCGGCGGTTGCTGCTTTCGGTGCGGCGGGCTCGGTGCGGCGGAACGGGAAGCCGACCAGGCGAAGGAGCTCGCGGGCGTCGTCGTCGGTGTCGGCCGAGGTGACGACGCTGATGTCGAGGCCCATCGTGCGCTTGGAGGATTCCAGCGAGATCTCGGGGAAGATGGTGTAGTCGGTGATGCCGAGGTTGTAGTTGCCGTTTCCGTCGAGCTTGTTCGGCACGCCGCGGAAGTCGCGGATGGCCGGGATGGCGACGGCGAGCAGGCGCGTGAGGAACTCCCACATGTGCTCGTTGCGCAGCGTGACGGAGGCGCCGACGATCT
>DATKCJ010000225.1:0-71083 GCA_035513275.1 Opitutaceae bacterium | reverse complement strand
TGGCCCGCGGCAGCCTGGACCTGCTGGGCGGCTGGGAGGCGGTTGATGCGGGCCGGGTTTTCCGCGAAAGATGCGGCGTTGATTGCCGGGATGCTCATGGTCAGTTGATGATGAGGTCGGCCTGCAGCGCGCCGGAGCGCTTGAGGCTCTGGAAGATGGCCATCATATCGCGTGTGGAGACGCCGAGCGCGTTGAGCGCCGATGCGAAGCGATCGATCGTTGGAGATTCCGGCACGACGACGAAGCCGTCCTTGCCGCCCTCCACGACATCAGTCTGCGTGCCTGGCAGGACGACGGTCTCGCCGGAGTTGTTGAACGAGTTCGGCTGGCTGACCGCCAGATTCGACGCGACCGTGATCGTGAGCGAACCGTGCGCGATCGCGACCTGCGAAAGGCGGACGGTCGAGGTGGCAACAATGGTGCCGGTGCGCTCGTTCAGCACAATGCGCGCCTGCGTGTCGGGCTCGAGTTCGACGGAGCCGAGGTCCGCGATGAACGCGACGTCGCGGCCGCGGTAGGTGGCGGGCAGATCGACGCGCACCGTGGCGGCGTCGAGCGCGACCGCGGCGGAGGGCCAGCGGTGGTTGATCGCATCGGCCATGCGGGCCGCGGAAGTGAAATCGGGCTGGTGTAGGAGCAGGCGCATCTGGTCGTCGCTCACGATCGAGGTGGACACCTCGCGCTCGACGATCGCGCCGTTGCTGATCGTGCCGACCGTTGGATGATTTTTCTGCACGGTCGCACCACCGGGGCCGCCTGCCCCGCCGAGGAATCCGCCGACTGCGATCGGGCCCTGTGCGACGGCATACACGCGGCCGTCGGCCGCTATCAACGGAGTCTGGAGAAGGACGCCGCCCTGGAGGCTCTTCGCATCGCCCATCGAAGCGATGGTGACATCGATGCGGGCGCCGGGCTTGAGAAACGCGCTGATGTCGGCAGTGACCATCACCGCGGCGACGTTTTTCGCCTTGATGTCCTGCTGGCTCACCGTGAGACCGTGCCGCTGCAACGTGTTCGCGACCGCGCGCAGCGTGGAGGCTGCGTTGCTGTCGCCGTCGCCCGCGAGTCCAAAGACCAGGCCGTATCCGACGAGTTGATTGTCGCGTCCGCCCTCGACCGATGTGAGGTCCTTTACGCGTGAAGCGAACACGGGGGCGGACGCGAGTAAAGCGAGTGCGAGCACCGTGAGCGTGCTGCGGAAAGGAGAGGCGAAGATGCGTGTTCCTGTGTTCATCCGTGAATCCTGTTGGGGGCCTCAGAAGGGCCGGAACTTCTCGTAGAGTTTCGAGAGCCAGCCGCGCCTCTGCGCGTCGGTGAGACTGCCCTCGGAGATGAACTCGACGCGCGCGTCGGCGACGTTGCTCGAAAAAACGGTGTTGGCGGAAGTGACATCGTCGGCGCGCACGATTCCGTGCAGCGCGACGTATTGCGTCTCGCCCGAGAAGGTGACGATGCGCTTGCCCTCGATGACGAGGTTGCCGTTGGGCAGCACGTCGGTGACGACGACCGCGGCGCGCGACGTGAGGCTCTGGGTGTTGTTCGCCTGGCCGCCGCCGGAGTTCGAGGCGCTGCCGCCTAGGCTCACGGCAGGCAGTTCGCCATTGTGCGTGCCGAGGCCGCTCGTCGCTGCGCTGAAGAGGAAACGCTGCACGGCATCCTCAAGGCTCGATGAGCGCTCGGACTTCTTGGATTGCGAGTTGGTGGCGTTGGCCGACTCGGCCACGATGACAGTGAGAATGTCGCCCGCGCGAGTGGCCTTGCGGTCCGCGAACATCGCGCGCTCGCTGCCGCCGTCGACCGGCCACAATGATTGCGCGGAGGCCGTCGAGACGACGAATGCCGCGAGGATGACTGCGAAACTAGAAGCGGACGTGGACATGATTTTCATCGACGACGAATGCGGTGAAATCGCGGCGTGAATCGGGATTGCGAATCGTGACGGCATCACCCTGCGCGCCGTTCTGCATGGCGAGACCCTTCAGGGTGATGAGCAACCCGCCGTCGGTGGCCGTGACCTCGACCATCTCGCCCTTGCGGACGAGCGGACGGCGGCCGACATCGCGCCACGTGAGCACCCGGCCGCTCTGCACGGAGCGGGAGAACGAATACGTCCCGTCGCCGGCGTCAGCGGGGAGCGCATCGCGATCGCGCAGGAAGTCAGTGCGGCGGACGTCGAGCAGCCCGGTGTCGAACGCTGCGCCGACGTTGATCGGCTGGCGGGCGAGCCAGGCGTCGCGCATGTGCATCGCGCGGAAAGTGAGGACTGCTTCGCCGGCGGATTCTCCATCGGCGAGGAAACGGCAGCGCACGAGCAGCGAGCTCGCGAGCGCGGAGGGATATTGCGTGAGCTGCACTCTCCACTCGCGCGCGGTGCGCGCGGGGGGTGTCCACGGGCGGAGCATCTCGAGCTGGAGTTCGCCACCGAGGTTGAAGTGCGCGGAGAGATCCGAGGCGATCGCATTGACGACGGTTTCGGAATCGAGCTTCGCCGGCTTCGCGATGTCGGCGCTTGCGAACGAGGCATGCGCGGCGACAAGCGTCGCGAGTGAGAAGAGAAGTGTTCGGATCGCGGTGCTCATCAGCGCTTCATGTTGGCGATGTTCTGGAGCATCTCGTCCGACGTCTGGATCGACTTGGAGTTAATCTCGTAGGCGCGCTGGGCGATGATGAGGTTCACCATCTCCTCGACGATGTTCACGTTTGAGGACTCCAGGTAACCCTGCACCGTGCGGCCAAAGCCCTGCTCGCCGGGATTGCCGAGCTCAGGCGTGCCGGATGCGGCGGTCTCCTCGAACAGGTTGCCGCCGAGCGCGCGCAGGCCGGACGGATTTGCGAAGCGGGTGATCGCGAGACGGAAAGTCTGCGAGCCCTGCGCGTTTTGCACGGACACGTTGCCTTCCTCGGAGATCGTGACCTCGGAGCCGGCGGGAATCGCCTGGAAGCCGCTCGCGACCGGAAGGCCGTCGGTGGTCACGACCTGGCCCTGCGCATTGAGCTTGAACGTGCCCGCGCGCGTGTAGGCCAGGCTGCCGTCGGCACGCTGCACTTCGAAGAAACCCTCGCCCTGCACGGCGATGTCGAGCTTCTCACCGGTGCTGGTGAGCTGGCCCTGTGTGAAGACCTTCGAAGTCGACGCGACTCGCGACCCATTGCCGATTTCGATGCCGGTCGGCACGATGTTGCCGCCGCCTGCATCGGCGCCGACGGTGCGGGGCATCTGGTAGAGGAGATCCTGAAACTCGATCTTGCTGCGCTTGAAGCCCGGGGTGTTCACGTTCGCCAGGTTGTTGGCGATGGTGTTCAAGTTGAGCTGCTGGGCCTCCATGCCGGTGGCCGCGGAGTAGAGTGAGAGGTTCATGCGAGGAAGAGTAGCGAGTAGCGGGTAGCGAGTAGTGAGTAGCTCAAGCGCACCGCCAGGGTTGCTCGCGAGCAGAGGGTGGAGAGGAGTGAGTAGCGGGAAACGGACGGCACACTGTCGGTTTCGATTTGTGTGTGTGCGTGCGCCGGAATGCCCGCTACTCGCCGCTCGCTACCCGTTGCATCGAAAGAAAGGCCGGCCCGCCCCCAACGCGGGCTCGGCCATGCAGTCGTGATGTTGGTTAGTCCGTTTGGGGAATTCATTTGAAAGTGAGAGGGAGAGGGATCGGAGATGGGAGACTGGGTATGGGAATTGCGGAGTGCGGATTGCGGAATGAAATTCTCGATTCGTCGCTGTGCTGCGGTCAGTGGTCCCGTGGTCAGTGGTCTCTTGGTCTCTTGGTCTTTTGGTCCCCGGCTTCGCCGCGTCAGCCGAGCGCCTCGAGGGTTTTCTCCATCTGCTTGTCGAGCGTGCTGATGACGCGCTGGTTGGCCTCGTAAGCGCGGGAGATGAGGATGAGGTCGACCATCTCGCGAAGCGACGAGACGTTGCTCTGCTCGAGGTAGCCCTGCATTAGCTCAGGTTCGTCGACTGCGCGCATCTCCACCGTGGGCGGAGCGATGAAGAGACCGCCGGCGAGCGGGATCAGCGTCTCGGGCGACTCTGGCTCCTTCACCGCGAGGCGGCCGAGCTGGGTGCCGTTCTGGAAAAGTGTGCCGTCGCCGTTGATGGTGAGCGGACCCCCATCGGGCAGCAGGACGATGGGCGAACCGTCCTCGGAGAGCACAGAGGCATCGCCCGCGCCCACGATGGTGCGGTCGGCACGCACTCGAAATTCACCGCTGCGCGTATAGATCTTCTGGCCGTCCGCCTGTTGGAGTTCGAAGAAACCTTTGCCGTGGATCGCGACATCCATCTCGCGACGTGTCGCCTGGGTCTCACCGGTGAGGAAATTGATGCCGGTCGTGACCTTTGGGAAGACGGCCTCCTGGGAAAACTCCCCGCCGCGATTCTGGCCCGCCACCCGCCACTCGCCTGCGTTCTCGGTCGAAAACTGCACCGTGCGCTTGCGGAAGCCTGTTGTCTGCGCGGAAGTTATGTTCTGCGAGACTGCCTCCTGCCAGCGCTCCAACGAGGAGAGCGACGCGGCGCTTTGGTACAGACCGATGTTCATGCCCCCAAAATAGCAGTGATGATGCCAAGGCGGCGGCCGTTTCCTTAGTCGCTGCTAGTTAGGTGAATAAAAACTCAGAAATCTCTTCTCGCAGGTAGACGGCGCGACAAGCGACCGAATTGGCAAATCTTGCCGCTGGTTCCGGTAGACCCGCCCGCGGCGCGTTGGGGCCGGGCGCTCCTACTATAATAGTAGAGCCTCAGGCTCCCTACCCTGGCCGCTCCTCAGCCGGCCGGGTAAAGGCACTCGACCTCGGTGCGCTCGCCGCAGCTGCAGGTCACCACAATGCGGATGATCTTGTCGCCCTCTTTGATGACTTCGATGGTCGGATCGGCGAACTCCCGCCTGCACATCCATGCGGGGTTTGGTCGCTTGATCGGGCCCGTTTCGGGCGATGGCATCTCGATGGTCTTCTTTCCGGTGAGAAAGGATTTCATGGCTGTTGGCTCTATCGGGCCTCGGTGCCTTTGCGGCCGCGGTTCCCAAGTGTGAGGCTCAAAGTGATGCGTTGGTTCGATTCGTCCTGCGGCAGAATGCCTTCAATCGGGCGGGTGTCGCCGTAGCCGGTGACGCGCTCAATCATGCCCGGGCCCACGGCGTAGTGCACGAGCGCGCGGCGCGCGGCGTTGGCACGGTCGGATGAAAGTTCCCACGCCGAGTAAACGGCGCGCTCGAAATCCAGCTCGGTGCGCGTGTGGCCGTCGATGGTGACGCGAAACCGGTGCCTGTCGATCAGCCACGCGAGCGACTGCATGGCGTGGCGCCCCCACTCCGTGAACTCGATGCCGTTGCCCTCGAAGAGCGGCCGGTTGGCGCGATCGAAAAGCGTGATGCGCAAGCCGTCGGATGTCACCTGCACGTTGATTGACTTCGAGGCAAGGTCCTCATCGATCTGGAGCATCCTGTAGAAATCCGCGGCCGCCGAGTTGAGGAAGCTGATCTCGATCTGCTTGTTCGAGTCGGACGGCTTCTCCATGCCCCCGCCATCCTCGCTGACCTTTGCGCTGCCGTCCTCGGAGTTGCGACTCTGGGACATGACGCCCGAGTGGTCGGGCAGCGGCGAGCTGAACGGGCTCTGGAAATACTTCGATGTGGCGATAAGGATTTTTTTGTCCTGTGCGGAAATCCACAGGACCATGAACAACGCCATCATCGCCGTCACAAAGTCGGCGTAGGCTACCTTCCAAGCTCCTCCTCCTCCGTGTGCCATGGCTATGCGAGTGAAAGTGAAAGTGAGAGTGACGGGAGACAGGAGGCAGGAGACAGGAGACAGCCTGACGTTTCGGGCATCCTGTCTCCTGTCGCCTGTCCACTGCGCATCCGGGGAGTCGTGGTCATGTGGTCAGTAGTCCCGTGGTCTCTTTGTCCGTCTGCCTTCACTTCGCCGTCACGATCGACTTGACCGCGACTTCGAGTTCGTCGCCGTTGGGTTGCACGGTGCTGTCGAGCGAACGGCGCGCCACCTCGACCGCGGTCAAGGGCGCGAGGCCTTTCGCAAATCCGGCGATCGCCTGCATGATGCACTTGAGGCAGAGCTGGTCGGAGGCGTCGTTGAGCTTGATGCGGTTGTTGATCGGATTGACGAAACCGTAGGCCACAAAGATCCCGAGCAGCGTGCCTGTGAGCGCGGCGGCGACTTTCTCGCCGACAGCCTCGGGTCCCTCGGCGATGGCGGCCATCGTGTTGATGATGCCGAGCACCGCGGCGACGATGCCGATCGCGGGCAGGGAATCGCCGACAAGGCCGATCAGGTGCGTCGGATGCTCGGCCTCGACCTGCTTCGCATTCAGCTCCGCGGTCATGAGGTCCTCGAGCTGGTCGGGCTTGATCTTGCCGTCGATGACTGGCTTGAGGCCGTTCACCAGAAACGCGAGACGCTCCGGGTGCTTCGTCACGCCGGGATACCTTTGGAAGATGGCGCTCTTGTCGGGCTCCATCACGTGCTCCTCGAGCGCGATGAGGCCGTTGCGCCGGCCGGTCATGAACAACTCATAAAGGAGCTTGAGAAGTTCGAAGTAGTCCGCCCGCGCCGGCGGCTTGCCGAGGATCGCCACCTTGGTCTTGTGAACGATCTCCTTCAGGATGTGCATCGGGCTGGCGATGATCAGCACCCCGGCGGCGACGCCGAGGATGACCACGAACTCGGAGACATGCAGCAGCACCGCCGGGTGGCCCCCGGCGATCATGAATCCGCCCAGTGTGGACGCGACTACTACAAATGCTCCGAAGAGAACCAGCATCAGGAATTTGCCCGGGAATTTGCCCGCGGTGACACCGGAGTTGGTTGGAGCATTTGCGAACGCCCGTTGGCCCCGCAAATGCGTCGCCGGCAAATTCCTAAACTCGCGCTTCGCGCGAGCCCCGGGCGGGAGCTGATTTGCTGGCAGTTCATTGGGTGGAAGATCGGGAAAGAGGAGACGCCGCGCCCAGCGCGGCTTAAGGAGCCGGGTGGCGGAGTGCGTCCGGCATGCCGGAGGGCTGATGAGTCAACGGAGCGGGTCGCATTGCCTGTAACAACCTGGCTCCTAGCGGTTGCGAGCGCGTCCGAGATAGCTGCGCAGGCCAAGGATGGTCTGCGAATGGATCTGGCAAATGCGGGACTCCGTCAGGCCGAAGACCGCGGCGATTTCAGCCAGGCGCATGTTCTCGTGGTAATACATCGTGAGTATCTTACGCGGTATATCGGGCAATTCGGCCATCCTTTGAGACAGAAGTTCAAAAAGCTCGGCCTGCTCGAGGTTGTCCCTGCCGGTGACGTCGTTCTCGTCCGAAACAAGCTCATGGAGCGAGCCGCCTTCCGACTCCTCGCCCTCCATCTGGTGGTCGAGCGAAATGAAAGCCATGGGGCGGGATTCCTCCAGCCACCGCTCGTATTCGGCGGGGGTGATGTCGAGTGCCTCGCAAATCTCGTCGGCACTGACCGCGCGGCCGAGCTTTTGCTCGAGGTCGCCGATGGCGTCCTTGAGCTTGCGCACTCGGGCGCGCGTGCGGCGCGGGCACCAATCCATCCGGCGCAACTCGTCGAGCACGGCGCCGCGTATGCGGAGCGCCGCGTAGCCGGCGAATGTGCGGCCCTGGGCTGGATCGTATTTGCGGACGGCGGCGATGAGGCCGGTGACGCCCACGCTGTAGAGGTCCTCCACCTCGATGTGCGGCGGAAGCGTGATCTTGACGCGGTTCACAACGTTGCGGACCAGCGGGAGGTAGCGCTCGATCAAATCCTTTTCATCGATGGCGCACGGTGTAACACCCTGATAGGCGCGCCATGCGGCGGCCCCGGGTTTGGCATCCTTGCCGCATAATGCAGGAGCGGCGGTGTTCATGGGTTGGGTTGGGAATCAGTCATGGGGTTTGAGTGTCTGGGCGGCCGCGGTTGCACGGTGGCGGTTCACGACGGTCTCGCGCATCGCGCCGAGGACAACCCGCCAGAACCAGCGGAAGAGCCAGGCTCCTGCCAGGCAACCGAGGGTGGCGTCGAGAAACACACGCTCGGGTGCGTGGTCGCTTATCCAGCTCACGAATGCGGCGGTGGCGAATCCGGTGAATCCACCGACGAGGAAAATGAATTTCATGATCAGGCGGCCCTCCCGTCGGCGTCGTCTTCTGCAGAGTGTTCGCTCGCGGGCGGCAGCGTGCGGCGCGTGAGCGCTTCGAGGACGTCGTCCTCGCAATCCGTGGTGAGCGAAGGACCGGTGGCGAGCAGCACGGGCTCGAGGCCGCTGTCCATTACGAGGTCCCAGAGGCGGCCCCAGCGAGGCACTTCGTCGAGATGCGTGAGAACCAGATGCGTCGCGCCGAGTTCGCGACCCGCGGCGAGAACCGAGCGTAGCAAAGCCGCATCATAGGCGGCGTTGAGCACGAGCACGCGCTCCGTGATCGATTCGCTGTCGAGGAACTTCGACAGAGCCAGGTTGGCCGCGCCGGCGCGAAGCGAAAATCCCGGCAGATCGAAATACACGAATCCGCCGTCGGTCGCGGGCCGTGTGAACGCCGGATAGTGTGCGACCGGCACTCCGAGCGCCTCGCAATAAACCGTGAGCGCACCCGTCGGGTTCGGCCGCTCGAACTCCGCGGTCACGACATGGCCGGCGCGCGCGCGGCG
The DNA here is from genome assembly GCA_035513275.1 of Opitutaceae bacterium. Classification (GTDB taxonomy): domain Bacteria; phylum Verrucomicrobiota; class Verrucomicrobiia; order Opitutales; family Opitutaceae; genus DATKCJ01. The sequence continues at coordinate 62,449 of DATKCJ010000225.1, read as the reverse complement.
AAACGTTTCAAGGCCGAGCCATTTGCACAGCGCTGTCGTCTTGCCGGAACCCGGGAGGCCGATGAACGCCGCCCGCGTGAGCGGCTCGGGCGCGCGATCGGAGCCCGCGAGTTTCTGCAGGTGACGACCGACGGCGACGAGTCCGCGGTGAAGCGGCTGCGCCTCGTAGCCGGCCCACTCGCGCGATTGCGCGAGACGACCGACGAGAGTTTCCGAAAGTCCGGCACGAAGGAGGAGCGTTCGAAGACCGAATGACGGTGGAGCAAAACGCGCGGGCGCCCCGGTGCGGTCCGGCGCCTCGATCCGCGAGGGAACCGGAACCTCCGGCTCCGGCCCGGCGACGGTCCCGGCCGCCGGTGTGAACTGTTGCACAATCACCTCGAGCCGGGGTGCCGACCAAAGCCGGCTCAGGCCCTTTGGTTCGGTGTTGCTCACGGAAATCACGCGGGCGTTGTCGCCGAACTTCTCACGAATGAGGCGCGCGGCCTCCGCCGCGGAGCGGACATTGAGTTTGTAGCAGGTGCCGGGGGAAGTCATGAGAGTGAGAGTGAGAGTGAGAGTGAAAGGGGATCGGAGTTCGGAGATGGAAGATCGGAGATGGGGTCTTGGGATTTTCGATTTTGCCGCAGTGCCGAGGTCAGTGGTCCTGTGGTCAGTGGTCTCTTGGTCTCTTAGTCTCGTGGTCTCTTAGTCTCGTGGTCTCGTGGTCTCGCAGTTCGTGGTTCGTGGTCTCGCAGTCTCGTGGTCTTGCTTCATGCAGCCACCAGCGCGGGTTCGGCGCGCGGGATGACCGGCTCGGCGCGCATCGCGGTCGGCGCGGTGATGATGCCGGAGTTTTCCACCTCGGTGGCGGGCGGCAGTTCCTGGAACGCGAGCACGACCACGCGCGGGAACGACGGCTCCAGGAAACGGCGCAGCGGCAGCCGCAGCTCGGCCGAGACGATGATCACCGTGGCGAGTCCCTCGCCGGTGAGCGCGGCGCTCCGGCGGTTGATCTCCTCGATCAGATGGCGCGCGGTCGACGGATCGAGCGCGAGACCAACCTCCGTCGGCGAGCGGTGGATTTTTGAAATCAAGATCTGCTCGAGACGTGGCTCGAGAGTGAGCCCTCGCAGAAATCCGGGGCGGCACTCGTATTCCGGTACGAAGTAGATGCCGAGGCGGCGGCGGACAAGTTCGCTGAGGTCGTCGGGGTTCTTCGAGAGCGACGCGAAGTCCGCGATGCCTTCGAGGATGAGCGGCAGGTTGAGAATCGCCACATGCTCGCGAAGGAGGTTCTGCAAAACGCGCTGGATGACGCCGGGGCCGACCAGATCCGGGATGAGCTCGGCGATGAGCGCGCCGTGCGCGGGCTTGAGGTGGTCGACGAGCGCCTGCACATCCTGGCGCCCGAGCAACAGGTGCGCGTGCGCCTTGAGCAGCTCGGTGAGATGAGTGATGAGGACGGACGACGGATCGACAACCGTGAAGCCGTGGATCTCGGCTTGCTGCCGGTCGTTGTCGTCGATCCACGTGGCCTCGAGATTGAAAACTGGCTCGCGCGTCGGCACGCCGTGGAGTTTCACGCTGCTGCCGGCGACGTTCATTGCGAGGAAGCGGCCTGGCTGGAGAGTGCCGCGCGCCAGCACGCGGCCGCGGAGGAGGAAACGATATTCGTTGGGCTCGAGCTCGAGGTTGTCGCGCACCGAGATCGGCGGCACGATGATGCCGCGCTCGCGAGCGAGCGACTTGCGCGCGCCGGTGACGCGGGCGAGCAGATCGCCACCCGACTTTACTTCGGCGAGAGGGAGCAGTCCGTAGCCGACCTCGATTGCGAAGATGTCCGGGTCCACGAGCTTGCGCACGTCCTCGGGGCCCGACGGAGCCACAGGTGTGGCGGCGGTTTCCACCGTCGGTGGCATGCCTGGCTTCGCAGCGCCGGGCAGATCGACACCTTTGAGCGCACGTCCCATGTAGGCGGCGAGTCCCGCAAGTCCGAGAAACGGCAGCAGCGGCATGCCCGGGAGCAGGCCGAAGACCACGAGGAATGCGGCGGTCCCATTGAGCGCCTTCGGATAGCGCACGATCTGGCTGACGATTTGCGTGCCCAGGTTGTTCTGGTCCGAGGCGCGCGTGACGAGAAGACCCGCGGAGATCGAGATGATAAGCGCGGGGATCTGCGACACGAGGCCGTCACCGATCGAGAGAAGCGTGAACTTCTGCATCGACTCCGAGAGCGACAGGTCCATCTGGAAGACGCCGATCGCAAATCCGCCGACGATGTTGACGAGAGTGATAAGGATGCCGGCGATCGCGTCGCCTCGCACGAACTTTGAGGCGCCGTCCATCGCGCCGTAGAAGTCGGCCTCCTTCTGCACCTTGATGCGGCGCGCGGTGGCGGCTGCTTCGTCGATGACGCCGGCGTTCAGCTCGGCGTCGATCGCCATCTGCTTGCCGGGGAGCGCGTCGAGTGTGAAGCGCGCGCTCACCTCGGCGATGCGGCCCGCGCCTTTCGTGATGACCACGAAGTTGATCAACACGAGAATCAGGAACACGACGGCGCCTACGATGAAGTTGCCCTGGACGACGAAGTTTCCGAACGAGTCGATGATGTCGCCCGCGTAGCCGTTGGTGAGGATCTGGCGGGTCGAGCTGATGTTCAGCGCGAGCCGGAAAAGCGTGAGCGCAAGAAGCAGTGTGGGAAACCCGGAGAACTCCGGCGGATCCTTCACGTAGACGATCGCGAGCAGGACGAGCAGCGCCGAGCCGATGTTCATCGCGATGAGCGAGTCGATCAGGAACGGCGGCACCGGCAGCACGAGCAGCAGCACCGTGCCGAACAGCGCGAAGGTGAAGAGCAGGTCGGCGCGCGCGAGGAGCTTCGTGACAAAACTGGAAGAGGAGACGGGCATCGTCAGAAGGAGAGACCTCGGACCACGGACCACAGGACCACGGCGAGCCTTGTGTTTGTTATGGGCATTTTGGTTCTCATGGTCAGTGGTCAGTGGTCCCGTCGTCAGTGGTCCCGTTGTCCGTGGTCTCTCTCATCACGCCGCCGCCTCCCAGCGTCGTGTGCGAAGTTGATGGAAATAGAAACGGTGCGTGCGATAGACGACCGCCAGGATCTCGGCGACCGCCTGGTAGAGCTCGGGCGGAATGCCCTCCCCCACCTTGCCCAGCGCGAACAGAACCCGCGCGACCGGCTTGTTCTCGACGGTCGGCACGCCATGCTCGGCCGCGAGCGCCTTGATGCGCTGCGCAAACCGGTTCTCGCCCTTCGCCAGCACGATCGGCGCCTGGTCGAGCCCGCGCTCGTATTTGAGCGCGACGGCATAGTGGGTCGGGTTCGTGATGATCACGTCGGCCGTCGGCACGGCGGCGAGCATCTGCTTTTGCATGATGCGGCGCGCGAGGCGGCGCATGGCCGACTTCACTGTCGCGTCGCCCTCGGAATTCTTGCGTTCGTCCTTCAGTTCCTGGCGCGTCATCATGAGGTCGCGCGAGGTCTTGTATTTTTCCCACGCGTAGCCGATCGCGGCGACAACCGCCAAAGCGCACAGCACCCGCGTGAGAAACGTCATCGCCGCGCCTTGGAGGAACTGGCCCAGATACGCGGCCTCGACAGGCGCCGAGAACAGCGGGTCCTCGAACAGCGCGCGCGCGCCTGCCACAAGAAAACCGCCGATCGCGACGAGCTTCAGGATATCGAGCCCTCCACGCACAAGCGTGGCCTTGGAAAACAGCCGCTTGAAACCGTTCGTGGGATTGAGATTCTCGAGCTTGAAGCCGATGGCCTTCGACGAAACGCGGAAACCGCTTTGGATGCTCCCGGCGAGGACGGCCGCCCCCGCGGTCGCGATGAGCACCGGCAGAAGCGCATTGCCGAGCGCGAGCATCGCGCGAAGGAGCTGCTCGGCCACGGTGTCGATTTCGATGCGGATGCCCACAAACCCCGTGAACATGCCGACCGAATACTCCGCCAACGCGCGCGCCGAGGACTGCAGCGTGAAGGCGAGCATTCCGACCGCAGCGGCCAGGGTGCACAGGACGGAGAACTCGGGACTCTTGGCGAACTGTCCACGCTCATGCGCTTCATGGAGGCGCTTCTCCGTGGCTTGTTCTGTCTTTTGGGCCTGGTCTTGGTCCGTTTCGGCCATGATTACCCGGACTTTAGCAACGCCGATGCCAACCCCGGCCGGTTGAGATTCGGCCGCTGCACATCAACGCTTAACACTCGATAATAATCCCCGACACACGCCGCGGATAACCCGCGCAACTTTTAGCGGCAAAATTTTCCAGTCCGCATGGATATTGCCCGTTTTCGGCAGCGTGTCTGATCCCGGCGCAAAATCGCGAAACGAATCGCGCCTCCCGGCGACAGGCGCGCCACCTGAAGCCTCAACCCACGACGAGCATCTGCAGCATCTGACCCGGCAGGTCCGCAAACTCAGCGTGCAGGTAGCGCGCGACCAATGCGCCCGCGGTTCCAAGCAACCCGAGCCCGAGCAACACGCGCGACGGAAAGCTGAGCACAAAGACCTGCATCCGCGACACCGCGCGCCCGAGTGCCGAGAAGGCAATTGTCACAAGAAAGTTCAACGCAATGAAAGGCGCCGCGATTCGCACCCCCAGTTCGATCACGTGCGCGGTGCCGCGCAGGATCCCCTCCACTGCTCCGCTCCCGATCATCGGTGCGCCCGCAGCCGCGAGTTCGAAACTCCGCGCAAACGCGCTCAGCGCCCCAAGGTGCGCGCCGAAAAGGAAGAACAGCACGATCGCCAGCGAGTAGAGAAACGATGCGAGCGCCTCCGTGCTCATCTCCGGCGTGCCGAAGCCCGGCGTCGCCGACATGCCGACTTCCGAGGAAATCACCCGCCCCGCCATTTCCACCGCGGCAAACGACATCCTCACGACGAAGCCGAGCGCGAGTCCGAGTAAAACCTCGCCCGACGCTGCGAACACGAGTCCCCAGAGCGTCGTCGGCGCCCGGACAGGCACAAGGCCCGCAAGAAGCACGGCGATCGCAGCAGCGAGCGCGATTCGCACAATCACGGGCGGTGCCTTGTTCGCGAGCGTGGGCAGCAACAACACCACGCCCAGCGCGCGCAGGAACAGAAAGTTCCAGGAGAAGAGAAGATCGAGGGGCACAAGGAGTGAAAGTGAAAGTGAGAGTGGAAAGGGGCCAGGAGTCAGTGGACAGTGGTCAGGTGACAGATCGATCTCCCGTCCCCTGTCTCCTGTTCTCTGGAGCCTCGTGGTCCCGTGGTCAGTGGTCCCGTGGTCTCTTCACATCTCAGTGCGCCAGGGTCGCCATCCTCGCGATCGTCGAGCTGGCAAACTCCGTGAGCGAGCGCAGCAGCCACGGCGTCAGGATCAGCCCGAGCCCCGACAGCGCGACAAGCTTGGGCGCAAACGTCAGGGTCTGCTCCTGAATCGAAGTGACCGACTGGATCAGGCTCGAGAGGAGGCCGACGACCAGCACCGTGATGAGGAACGGCGCGACGATGTAGAGCGCGAAGACCAGCGTTGTCTTGAAAAGGTCGATGGCGATTTCGGGGTTCATGAGGTTTTCGCGATGCGAAAACCTAAAGTGACGGACTCGGGGTTTTCGCGCATTGGAACTTTGGACTTCTGATTGAGGATGGTAGGTTCTTGGAATCTCCAGGGTTTTGCGGAGCAAAACCTGAAGTTTCTCTGGATGAGCGCCAGGCGCTCATCCAGAGAAACTTTGGACGAGCGACTTCACGATCAGGTGCCACCCGTCGACGAGCACGAAGAGAAGCAGCTTGATGGGCAGTGAGACGACGTTCGGCGGCATCATCATCATGCCGAGCGACATCAGCACCGAGGACACGAGGAAGTCGATCACGAGGAACGGCAGGAAGAGCAGGAAGCCCATTTGGAAGGCCGTCTGCAGCTCGCTGATCACGAACGCCGGCACGACAACGCGCATCGGCAGATCCTTCACCGCAGTCGGGCCGTAGCCGCCGAGCTCGAGAAAATATTCCAGGTCGCGCGTGCGCGTCTGCTTCAGCATGAAGTCGCGCACCGGGCCGGTCGCACGCTCCATCGCCACTTCCGATGTGATCTCTCCGGCCATGTAGGGCTTGAGCGAGTCGCCGTGCACACGGTCGATCACCGGGCTCATGATGAAGAACGTGAGGAAAAGCGACAGGCCGATGATGATCTGGTTCGACGGAGCGCTTTGCACCCCGAGCGCGGTGCGCACGAAGCCGAGCACGATCACGATGCGCGTGAACGACGTCATCAGCAGCACGAGTGACGGCGCCACGGAAAGCAGCGTCATAAGGACGACGATCTGCACCGCCACGCTCAGCTGACCCTTCTGCTCGCTGCCTTCGAGATTGATTGAGAGTTTCAGCGGATCGGAAGAAGCGGATGCGGCTGCCGCCGTCGATCCCGCAGCGGTCGAAGCGGAAGAGGCGGCATCGATCGACGGCATCTCGATCGGCGCAATCGGCGCGGGCATTTCCTGCGCAGAGGCGGGAATCGCGACGAAAAGCGAAACGATCACGAGGAGGCCGGGAATCCGAAGGTAGGAGCCCGCTTGCGGGCGATTAAGCGTGGCTGCGGCATCTTGCCGCAGATGGTCGAAGCCTGCTGCTGGAAGCCGCAGCCACACCATATCGCGCGCAAGCGCGCTCCTACATAGAAACCTGAGCGCCCTCTTCACGACTCGTCGTCCTGCTCCGGATTGTCGAGCGCGGTGATCATTTCGATCCGGCCGGGGCAAACCCCGAGAAGAAACTTGCGACCCGCGTAGTCGGCGACGACGAGATGCTGCCTGTTTCCAAGCGGCCGGCTCTCGGCGATCGAAAGTTTCTTCGCGGCACGCGTGCCCATCGCGCCGGACTGGCGGCCGCGGAACCACATCACTCCGCCGGCGGCGGCACACAGGCCGAGCGCGGCGACAAGCGGCCACGAGGAGCGCGCGGCGCCCTCGCCAGCAGGTGCCGCGGTCTGCGACGCGGCACGCGGGTGGATCACATCCGTGTCAGCCGCCTGCACGACGGGGGGAGCAAGGACCAGCGCGGCGACGGCGAGAAGGAGCTTCAAACCCCGGGTGAAAACGTCTGGCACAGTATCGCAGGGCCTCCCCTCCTGTCGGGTCGAAGCCCGGCGAAGTCCGATGCGGAGGGTCTGGCCCAGCGCAGGCGCTGGCCCAACATTCCGGAGCTCATGTTCAACGAGCCTCATGCAGCGGGCTGGCTTCCCACCAGCTCCGTGATTTTGATGCCGAAGTTGTCCTCGACGACGACGACTTCGCCGTAGGCAACGAGCTTGTCGTTCACGTAGAGTCCGACCGGATCGCTCGCGTGCTGGTTGAGTTGCACGACGGAGCCGGGAGAGAGCTCGAGCACCTCGCGCATCGGCAGGATGCACGAGCCGAGCTGCACGGTTACCTTCACCTTAACGTCGAGAACGATATCAAGTGTTTTTGTTTCCATGTGATTTTCCAATGAGTGGCGCCTCCTGCGAAGAAAGCTTGTGGTTGAGTTGCACGGCGACGCGGTCCCCTTCGAGGCCGGCTGTGCCGACGAATTTCAGGGTGCCGTTGAGAAGCAAGCGCGTGTCCGTGAGCAGGCCTGCGGGCAGCTCGATCACATCGCCCACGCGAAGGCATGAGAGTTCGCGCAGCGTGAGATCGAGCGCGTTCCACTCCGCGCGCACGGGGAGCGAGATGCGGTCGTAGGCGGGCTGCCAGCCGGCGCGCTTGCGCGTGTCGGTGGTCACGGCGGTGTCCTTCTGACGGCGCGCCTGCATTTTGCGGACAAGCGGCTCAATCGTGTAATAAGGCACGCCGATCTGCATCTGCTCGGCGCAGTCGCCGAAGTTCACCTCCATCGTGAGCGCGAGGATAATGGCGTCGCGCGGCGAGGTTTGCAGGAAGCGGCCGTTGTTTTCATGGCCGATGAGGAGCGGGCTGAGATCCTCCTCCTGCTTCCACTGGCTGCACCATTCCTCGAGGACGATGAGCATGATGTCCTCGAGCAGGCCGATCTCGATCTCGGTGAGGTAGCGCTCGGCCTTCACGGAGTGGCCGCGTCCGCCGAGGAGGCGGTCGGCGATCGTGAGCGCGAGGCGCGGGTTGATATCGAGCACGCCGACGCCGGTGAGCGGCTCGGCCTTGAAGAGGCAGATGTGCGTCGGGCTCGGCAGCGACTCGGTGAACTTCGAGTAGGCGACCGTGGTGAGCTTCGCCATCTTCACGCCGAACTCCATGCGCAGAAACAACGAGAGACGCGCGCTGAGGTAGCGGATGAAATCCTCATGCACAAGACGCAGCCGGCGCAGCTCGACTTCCGAGAGGAACGCGGGGTTGCGAAAATCGTAAGGCTCGACCTTGAGCGACTCGGTTTCCGCGCGCTTGCCGTCGGCGCGGATGAGGAGCTGCTTTGGCTGATCCGCCTCGGCGCTTTGCGCGAGCAGCCTGTCGATCTCGGACTGATCGAGAAAATCGGGCTCCTGGTTTGGGTCGTCGGACATTTTTGGGTCCAGGGTCTAGGGTTTGGGATCTCGGGTTCCGGATTTCGGAGTGCGGACTGCGAATCGTTCAGGAAGGAGGCGCTTGTCTCGCGCGTGGTCCGGAGTTGCCGAAGCATTCCGCAATCCGAAATCCGCAATCCGCATTCGAGTGGTCTTGTGGTCCGTGGTCCCTTGGTCCCTTGGTCTCTCCTCCGCTCACTGCACCACGAAGTCCGAGAAGTATACCTGCTCGGCGACGCGGCGTCCGAGCGTCTGGTTGTAGGTGGCGACAAGACGCTCGCGCAGCACGTTCTTGGAACCAGGCTCCTCGAGGTCAGCGAGCGTAAGCGACGAAAGCACGTTGAGCGTGAGGTCGGTGAGCTGAGCCTTCTGAGCGTCGAACGCGGTCTTGATGCCGGGCTCGGCGCCGGTGACGACGAAGCTGCACTTCAAGTAGCGCGTGCCCATCGTGCCGGCCAGGTTCACGACGACGTCTTTGAACTCGTAGTTCTCGACGGATTCCCCGCCCTCGCCCGCGCGCTTTCCGTGCGAGGAAGCGGGAGCCGGATGCGAGGCGGGCTGAGTCGCCCCGCCGGCGAGGCGTGCCTCGAGCTTGGGCAGGAGGACGAACTGCGCCACGGCCCAGCATGCCGCGGGAGAGAGCACGAGCGCGAGGATCGCGGGCAACCACGCTCGGAAGCCGCCCGATGCTTTCGGTGCATCTGCCTGTGCGGCCGGCGCGGCTGACTCGGGAGCGGCTTCCTTGGCTTCTGTCTTGGCGGCCATGATGGGAGTGGTGCGACTGTTACGAGCGCTTCAGGTTCACGACATCCTCGAGCACACTGTCGGAGACGGTGATGAGGCGGGAGCCGGCCTGGAAACTGCGCTGAATCGTGATGAGCTCGGAGAACTGCTGCGTGAGGTCCACGTTGGACTGCTCGAGCGTGCCGGACTGAATGCGGCCAAGGCCGTTCGCGCCAGGGTCGTTGCCGCCCGTGGCTGCACCCGCGAAGATGCCGCCGCCGATCGGGCCGGCTGCATCGAGTGCCGTGTAGAGGTTGGCACCCTCGCGCATGAGCGCGGAAGTGTCGTTGAAATTCTGCAGGAGCACGCGGTTCGTGCTGCTCGACGTGCCGTCGGCGTAGAACTCGACGATGTTGCCACCCTTGTCGATGCTGATGGATGCAAGCTCCGAACCGACGGGGATATTCTGGCCGATGCGAAGATCGCCCACAGCGCCGCCGGTAAGACCCTGCACTCGGATGCCGCTCTGGGTGACAACAAAACCACTGTCGTCGACGCGGAATGACCCGTCGCGCGTGGCGAACTGGGTGCCGCTGGTCGCGTCACGAACGATGAAGAAGCCGCCGCCGGAAATACCGAGGTCGGTTGTCACGCCCGTGGTTGAGAGAGCGCCTTGGGCGAAGTTCGTGCCGATGGCGGCGAGCTGCACGCCGGTGCCAGTCTGCACACCTGCCTGGCTGGAGACGGCGCCGTTCGAAGGCGCGGAGCCGCGGAGCGTGTTGCTGAAGCTGTCCTCGAATGTGGCCTGAGAGCTCTTGTAGCCCGTGGTGTTAACGTTCGCGATGTTGTTGCCGATGACTTCAAGACCTTTGCTGAAGGTCCGCAGGGCGCTTACGCCGGAGGTGAGTGTGCCGATGAGGGCCATGTGTTCGTTTTGGTTGCTGGTTGACTGATCAGGAGGCCGGAGGCGGTTCGTCCGCGACGGGTTCGGTTTTGGAAACGACGGGCTCCACGAGGAGCACTGAGGAGAGCGAGTAAGTGTTTTCGCCGATCACGACGCGCGGTCCGTCGGACGCGTGCTCGATGCCGCTGACTTCGCCGGTCACGATCCCGCCTTTGCCGTCGGTGACGGTGAGCTGCCGGCCGAGGTAGCCTTGTGCGAGCACCTGCCGCTGCTCGGCTCGCAGGATGCCGAGCTCGCGCACGAAGCTGTTGCTCTGGTCGAGCGCGGAGAACTGCGCCATCTGCGCGATGAAAGCCGTGTCCTCCATAGGCTTCATCGGATCCTGCTGCTGGAACTGCACGGCGAGCAGTTTCATGAAATCCTCGGAGCCGAGTGTCGTCTTGCGTGTCGGGACGACGACATCGCTGCCGTTGTTCGCGTAGATTGAGGAGATGGGATTCACGGTCATGGCTCAGGCAAAGGTTGAGAGGTGCTGCGAACCTGGGGCGACGACGTCGGGGATCGCGGAAGTGACGATCGAGGGAGCGGCTGCGGTGCGGTGTTGAAGTCCGCGCTCGATGCCGGCCTCGCGGCGCGCATGGGCTTGTTCGCGCGCAGGATTTCCTTCGCGGCCGGAGTGGTCGGAGGCGCCGCGGTCGGCGAGGTTGCGATCGAGATTCGAAAACTCGGGCTCGTGGAAGCGAAGGATGCGCTGCGGCGACTCCGCGGCGGCAGTCTGCCACTCCTTGCCGATTGCGGCGCGCAGGTCGGACGACGCTGTGCGGAAGCTCGTGTGCACCTCGCCATCGCGCAGCTCGACGCGGATCGCGAGATCCTCGCCTGCGAGCTTCATGCGAACACTCACCGTCGAGAGGTTGCGGCCACGCTGGCCGGCCTGGATTTCCATCAGGTTGACCGCGGTGTCGACCGCGCGACGAGCGACCGATTGCACCGGATCGGCAGCCTCGGTGGCCTTCTCTGCAACGATCCCAGTTGCGCCCGCCACCAAACCCACGACCGACTCTGGCGCCTTCATGGCCCCGACTTTTGACGGCAGCGAGGGTGATGCTTGGTCTGGCATGTTGTCCCCGGACTTAGCAGCGGTGATGCCAGCGCGCCGGTCGGCCCGAGTTAGCTGCTTATCAACAACGCTTAGAAAAGTTTTTTTGAGGAATCCTGCGGTTGCATTTGTCGGCGCGGCCTCGTCCGGCCGCGAGAGGGCAATTTCTGCCCCGGGTATGGCGAGGCTCGCCTTCTCCCGCGGTTCGACGCCCTCCGCAGGCTTGATCCAGAGGCGAATCGTGCCGCCTGCCGGCAGCTGGATCTCCGCTTCGACGGGTGAAGCCGGAGGCGAAGGAACTTCGTTTTCGGCGGGCGGCTGCACCTGCTTCGGCGGCACCTGGCCCGCGCCAAGCGCGGTCAGCGTCTCGAGCGCCCTCGCTCCCCGGCTTTGTGGCGCGGCGTGCGCGTTTGCCTCCGACTCGCGATCCGAGATGCGCGCAACGGCTGCGCCGAGCGCCTCCACCGCCGCGGCTTGTCTCGCGCGCGGCACTGTGACGGTGAATTCCGGCTCGCCGGGAATTTCGATCGAGACAGAGGTCCCCTCGGTTGATTCCGCGGCGGTCGCATCGGCGACCCGCGTGGGTTCGCCGGCCGGGAGGGCCTGGATGATCGCGAGCAACATCGTGGCCGTCGTTTCGAGCTCCGAGCGCAGCGGCTCGCCGGTTTGGACCGGCTCGATGGCTTCGACCTCAGCCAATTCGTCTCCCGCATCAACCGGCTGCATCGCCGACCAGATGCCCACCCTGCTCGTCGCGGCCGCGTTGTCCAACGCCTGCTCCGGGAGCGCAGCGCTTTGAGCGGCCGATGCGAGCACCGCGCGCGGCGCACGCTCGGCGCCGGGCGCAAGGAGGCTGTCGAAATTATCCGTTGCTGCGCGCGGGCCAGACCCGGGCCAGCCGGCAAACGCCTGCATCAAGTCCACAAGCGAACCGGTGGCGGCGCCTGCGGCGGAGGGGGCGAGGTTGGAGGACGTTGGATTTGCGATTGTCGAAGTCATGTTGCTTGAAACCATCCGTGGCTCCGGAAAACCGCGCCGTCCCTGGCGCGCAGGATTGTGTTGAAAATCAGGCGGCGCCGGGCGCGCCCAGGCTTACGAGGCGAAGTTTTTCGGAGAGCGTGGCTGCGCGTTCGGAGAGCGGGCCGTCGGGGCCTGCGGTCTTGGTCATTTCCTCGAGGATCGGCCCGACGACGTCGGGCTTCATGAGTGCGAAGATCTTCACGACAATGGCGTCGTCGAGCTCGCGCACGATGGCCACAGCGGCGCGCGGCGAAAGGTTGCTGTATGTCTGCGCGAGGCTGCGCAGGTTTTTCATCTCGTCGCCGCCGATCGTGACGACACGGGCGTCGATGTCGGCGCGAAGGGCCTCGAGCTCGCTGCGCACGCGCCCGAGTTCCTGCTCCTCGGCGGCGAGCCGGCCGGCGCGTTGTTCGAGCTCCCCGGCGAGCTTCTGCTGGCGGGCCTTTTCCTCCTTCAACTCGTTCGCGAGACTGTCGATTTCGATGGTCCAGAAATCCCAGCCCTGCGCGCGCTGCTCCTCGACCTCGTGCGGCACGACGATCACGGCCGCGCGTGCGACTGCAGCCTCGGCCGCGTGCCAGAATGTGTAGAGGCCGGTGGCGGCGCCGCTGAGCAGGCCGATCACGATTACGGCAATTGGATTCTGAAGCAGACGGTTCATTGGCTTGCGGGTCCTTGAAAGGATTTGCGGCCGGCGAACTCGTCGATCTCGGCCTGCTCTGCGCGTGCACTCTCGTTGCGGTGTTCCTGACGCGCGCGAGCCTCGGCGTTCTCGATCACCTTCAGGGCGCGATTCGCCTCGATGTATTCCTCGCGGCGCTTCTGCATCGCGGCGCGCGCGTCGCGGAGTGCGGCGGCGGCCTCATCGCTCGCCGCGCAGTCGGCGCGGTAGGCATGGAGCTGCGACGCCACATCGGCGCCGTTGAAAATTTCGATGCGATGCTCGGCGATCCGGGCCTCCGCGTCCGAGAGCCGCCGCTGCCACGATTCCATGTGCCACTCGGCGGCGGCACACGCCCGCAGGGAGTCGGCAAGCGATTCGCGCGCACGCAGCTCCGCGTGTGCGCGGATGACGGCAACAGGATGGAGTGGGAAGCGGAAGCGTTTCATTTCGCGATGATCGCCTCCAGGCGAGAGAAGCTCTCGGCGCGCGGCGTGATTTCGTAGATGTCCTGCCGGAGCAGGCGGTTGAGCGGATCCTGCAGCGCGATGGCGCGGTCGAGCGCGGCACTCGCGCCCTTCTGGTAGGCGCCGATCGAAACGAGGTCCTCGTTCTTGCGGTAGAGCGCGAGGACCTCGCGCGCATGTGCGGCGGTCGCGATCTGCGCGGGAGTGCAAAGATCGCGGCCGAGGCGGCTCACGCTTTCGAGAATGTCGATCGCGGGAAAATGGTTGAAGTGCGCGAGCTGGCGCGAGAGCACGACGTGACCGTCGAGGATGCCCCGCACCGCGTCGGCGACCGGCTCGTTCATGTCGTCGCCCTCGACGAGCACGGTATAGAGCGCGGTGATCGTCCCTTGCTCGCCCGCGCCGGCGCGTTCAAGGAGCCGCGGCAACAAAGCAAAAACCGACGGGGTATAACCGCGGGTGGCGGGCGACTCGCCGATCGCGAGACCGATCTCGCGCTGCGCCATCGCAAATCGCGTGACCGAGTCCATCATCAGCAGGACATTCTTACCCTGGTCTCGGTAGCACTCCGCAATCGCAGTGGCGGTGAACGCCGCTCGCAGGCGCAAAGGTGCCGGCGTGTCGGATGTGGCCACCACGACGACGGAGCGCTTCAGGCCCTCGGAACCGAGGTCCTTCTCTATAAACTCGCGCACTTCGCGGCCCCGCTCGCCGACGAGCCCGACGACGATCACGTCGGCGTTGCACCCGCGGGCGATCATGCCGAGCAGCGTGGACTTGCCGACGCCCGATCCGGCGAAAAGGCCGAGACGCTGACCGCAACCGATTGGCGTGAAGAGATCGAGTGCGCGCACCCCGCTGGTGAGCGGTTCGCGAATGCGCTGGCGGCGAAGCGGATTGGGCGGCGTGCCGTTGTGGGGGGAGCGCTCGACGGGCAGCGGGCCGAAGTCGTCGCACGGGCGGCCAAGCGCGTCGAGCACGCGGCCCAGAAGCTCGGGACCCGGGCGCGGGAGCAGCGGCCTGTCGACCGCAGTGACTTCGCAGCCCTCGTGAAGACCGCTCGTCTCGCCGAGCGGCATCAGAAGCACGCGGTGTTCGCGAAAGCCGACGACCTCCGCCTGCACGGAGAATCCGGAACGCGCGGAGTGCACGCGGCAGAGTTCGCCCAGGCCGACGTTGGGTCCGTCGCTCTCAATGATGAGGCCGGCGACGCCCGTGACGGAGCCCACACGCTGCACAGGCGGCGTGTGACGCACCTTCGAGCGGAGGACCTGGATCATGGGTGAGACGTCGGATTGCATGGGACTACAGGACCACGGGACTACAGGACCACGGACCACGGATCTGCGGGCGGATGCAAACAGGGCACATAATCACAAGTGGTCTTGTGGTCAGTGGTCCGTGGTCTGTGGTCCTTGCCTTCATCCTTCCGTGAGGTGCTGCGTGAGCGTGGCGAGCTTCGTCGAGGCGCGCGCATCGGTGAGGCCGAAGCGGCTGCGCACGAGGCAATCCCCATGCGCGAGTGTTTCATCGGCGCGGATGGAGAGCCCTGTGAAGTGCGTGAGCCAGCCGGGCTTGAGATTCTGCAGCAGCTCCGCATCGCGAGGCGAAAGGATGAGCTCGAGGCCGTCGCGCTCGGGGAGAAGCTGGTTGAGCGCCTCCTCGCACAGGCGGCTCACCACCTCCGGTGGAGGCTCGTAGCCGCCGAGGAGGCGGCGCGCGATGTCGATCGCGAGCTGCGGGAGAGCCTCGTGGATCTGGGCGAGCATCTTCGCCTCGGTGTCGCGAAGCCCGTTGAGCACTTCCTCGCCGAGCCGTGCCATGTCGGAGCGAAATTCCACCATCTGCTGGTCGGCAGCGGCGCGCGCCGAATCGACTCCGCGCTGGTAAGCGCACGCAGTCGCCGCGGCGAACTCACTGGCGGTATGCGCGGGTGTCTCCCGGCCGGGCAGGATGGCGGCGGCGAGCGGTCTGTCGAAGGCGATGAGCTTGACGAAGGACACGGCTAGAATTGCGGAGTTCGGATTGCGGATTGCGGATTGGAAACTTGAGACTCCGATTTCAAATTGCAGAAGTTGGATTCAGGAATTTTCGATTTTGGACTTTCGATTCTCGATAGGCTTGCCACGCCGAAACCCAAAGGGCGAAGGCGGGTCCCGTGGTCCGCGGTCCTGTTGTCTCCCGGCTTTGCCGGGTTTTCGCCGAAGCTGCGCATGACGGCGGCGAGCATTTCGTTGACGGGGCTGCAAGCGGCGGGGATCGCGAAGGTCTGGCGGAACGGTGCGTTCATGGGGATCAGGCGACGACTGTCTGCGATTCGGTATCGAGCGAAATCTGCCCTTCCTCCTCGAGACGGCGCACGGTCTGGATGATCGTGTCCTGCGCGGTCTCGACGTCCTTGAGGCGGACGGGCCCGAGCAGGTCGATCTCCTCCTTGAGGCTTTCGGCGGCGCGCTTGGAGAGGGAGCCGTAGATCTTCTCGCGCAGCGGTTCGCTGGCGGATTTCATCGCGGTCGCCAGGTTCGCCGAGTCGACCTCGCGCAGCACGCGCTGGAGATCGGTGGACTGGAGGCGGTTGAGGTCCTCGAAGCTGAAGAGTTTCCTGCGAATCGAGGCGCCGAGGCCGGCGTTTCGCTCCTCGAGGCGGGCAAGGAGCGTCTTGCTCATGTCCTTCTCGAGGTGGTTGAGCAGGTCCGCGACAGCGCGCACGCCGCCGCTGTGGTGGAATGCGGGGCGCGCCTTCGTGTCGAAGTGCCTCCCGAGTGCGCGGACGATTTTGCCAACGAGATCGAGCGAGGTGGACTCGATGATGCCGAGACGCTCGATAACCTCCTCGCGCATCTCCGGGCTGAAGAGCGCAAACACCTCGGCCGCCTTCGCAGATTCGAGATAGGAAAGTACGAACGAAATGGTCTGCGGCTGCTCGGCCTTGATCAGATTGTAGATCTGGCGGCCTTCCATCTCGCCGATGTCCTTCACGATCTCGATCGAGGTGCCGCTCGGGCCGACGCGGCCGATGATCGACGAGGCCTTGTAGTCGCCCTTGGCAATTTCAAGTGTGCGCTGGGCGTAGGGCAGTCCGCCGAGCGCAGAGTTCACACTCGCCGAGACGACACCGGTGAACTCCTCGAGCGCCTGCTTCTGCACGCCTTCGGGAACCATGGTGAACGTCGACATGTCGCGGCAGAGCCGCTCGATCTCGGCATCGTCGAACTGCTTGAGCACCTCGGCCGCGGCCTCGGGTCCGATGCAGATCAGGAACACGGCGAGCTTCTGCTGGCGGGAGAGTTTTGTGAAATCGATGTCGGCGGGCATGGGGGGGGGGAAGATTGCGGAGTGCGGAATGGGTCAGAGTCCAGGGTTTGGATTCCAGTATCTCGGGAGTTCGAACGAATCGCCGGCCTCGGCGTGAAGCGCCGAAACAATCCGCAATCCGAAATCCGCAATCCGCATTCGCATAGTCTTTTGGTCTCGTGGTCGGTAGTCTCGTGGTCTCTCGCTCCGTCGCTCAGTTCTTGCTCGGCGTCGCGACCCAGTCTCGGAGCGCGTTGCCGATGTTGGCGGGCTTCTGGCGGATGAGTTCGTTGAGCATATCGGGCGTGACGGCCTGGCCCTTCTGCAAGGTGCGCTGCGCCATGTCGGCCGGGAGCGAGAACACTTCGACGGGCACGGGTTCGGGCTTCTGGCGAGAGAGGAGGCGGAAGAAGACGAGCAGCGCGACGATCGCGATCACGACCGGCACCCAGCGCCGCGCGATCTCAATCCAGCCGATGATGCGACCCTCATCCTTCATCGCCACAATCTGCTCTGAGACTGTTTCCGCCGCGAACGGCACTTCGTGCACGGACACAATCGAGTCGAGCGGCTGGCCGGGCTGTGCGCGGAGGCCAAGTGCGTTGACGACAACCTGACGCACGGCCTCGATCTCCTGCGGCGTGCGTTTCACGGGCGCTCCATCGGCGCCGGGCTGCGGCGGCGCGAGCAACACCGCCGCGGTTATGCGGCTCACGGTGCCGGGATTGCGCGTGGTGCTCGTGATGGTGCGGTTGATCTCGTAAGTGGTGGTGCGGTTTTTGCGCATCTGCTCGCTGTTCGAGACGGGACTGGCGGCCTGCTCGACCGTTCCGGATTTCTCGGGCACGTTTGCGCTCACGCCGACGGCACCGCCCTTCGCGGCATGCGCCTCGGAGCTGATGTTGCTGTCCTCGTTCACGGTCTGCGAACGCACGACCTGCCCCTCGGGATCGAATCGCTCCGAGGTCGAGGTGATGGCCTCGGTGTCGATCTCCGCGGAGACGCGCACGACGGCCTGACCCGGCCCGATGACGGTGGCGAGCATGCTCTCGACCTTGCGGGCGAGGTAGTCCTCGACCTGCTGGCGGTAGCGCATCTGCGAGGAGGCGTTGCCGAGCGAGGGATCCTGTTTGAGATCCTCGGAGAGCACGTGGCCGCGATTGTCGACGACGGCGACCTGATCGGGATTGAGGCCTTGCACGGCGTTTGCGACAAGGTGGCGGATGGCGTTGACCTGATCCGAAGCGAGCCTGCCGCCGCCGATGTCGACGAAGACCGATGCGGTGGGCTTGACGCCCTGTTCGGTGAGAAGCAGGCGGTTTTCCGGCTGCACGATCATCACGCGCGCTGCCTGCACGCCGGAGAGCTGGCTGATGGTGCGCCCGAGTTCGCCCTGAAGCGCGCGAAGGTAGTTCGTGCGCTGCACGAAATCGGAGAGGCCGAACTGGCCCTTGTCGAAAATTTCAAAGCCCACGCCGTCGCCGGTGGGGATGCCCTTGCTCGCGAGATCCATGCGAAGCTTGTGCACGTGATCCGCGGGGACCGAAACGGAGGTGCCACCCGCGCCAATCCGGTGCGGGATGCCCTGTGCCTGCAGCTGGCTGATAATCGCGGCCGCATCCTTCTCGCCGAGGCGGGCGTAGAGGAGCTGGTAGTCGGGACGGCGCGTCCAGATGACGAGCGCCGTCATGCCGGCGAGCACGGCCATCGCAGCGACACCGAGGGAGACGCGCTGGTTCAGGCCGAGCTGGCGCCAGAGTGCGAGAAGGGAGGCAAGAAAATCCTTCATGGAGTCGGGAAATGGGGTCTCGGGTTTAGGGTCTGGGGTCTCGGGTCTGGGGTCTCGGGTCTCGGGTCTCGGGTCTGGGCTCTGGGGATTTTCGAATTTGGATTTTCGTTTTGGCCGAAGTGCCGCAGTCGGTGGTCCCGTCGTCAGTGGTCCGTTGTCTTTAAGTCCTTTAGTCCCGTGGTCCTGTGGTCCGTGGTCTCCTCATCCTCACACCTGCATCCGCATGAGTTCCTGGTAGGACTCGACGAGTTTGTTGCGCACCTCGACCATGAGGCCGAAGGCGACGGAGGCCTCCTGCATGGCGATCACGCTTTGGTGAAGCTGGTCGGTCTCGCCGGTGAGGACACGGCGCGTGAGGTCCGCGGCATCGGCCTGCTTGCCGGAGACAGTGGAGACGAGGCCGTCGAGCATCTCGCCGAATCCCGCGCGCTCGGTCGAGCCGACGGACGGAGCCTGCACCGGACGCTGGAGCGTCTCGGGGCGGACCGGTGAGAGGAGGCTTGTGGGGCCCGTGATGGAGCCAATGGCGGACATTTTAGAGTGAAAGTGAGAGTGAGGGTGACCTTCCTTCGCCGAAGCTTCGGAGGGCGCCGCGTTGCGGCGGAGTGGGTTGATTTCTAAATTGGAGGTCGAAGCTCGAAGATATTGGAGTCCGTGGTCAGTGGTCCTGTGGTCAGTGGTCTTGTAGTCTCTTGGTCCCTTGGTCCGTCAGTCCCTCACTGCTTCCCGATGCGCAGCGTCTGTTGCGCGAGGGTGCGCGCGCTCTTCATGACGGAGAGGTTGGCCTCATACGCACGGGAGGCGGTGATGAGGTCGACCATCTCGAAGGCGAGGTTGACATTGGGCATCTGCACAAGGCCGTCGGCCCCGGCGTCGGGATGCTGCGGGTTGAAAACTTTCTGGCCGGCCGTGGCGTCGTTCGTGATTCCGCTCACGCGGACTGCGGGCAACGCAGCGCCGCCGGACTTCTGGAGGAGCTCCGTCTCGAAGTTGACGATCTTGCGCTGGTAGGGGCCGCCCGACGGAGTGCGCGTGGTCTGCGCGTTGGCGATGTTCTGCGCGACGATGTCGAGGCGCATCTTTTGCGCGGTGAGGGCGCTGGACGTTACCTCGACTCCGGGGATGAAATTCATGGCTCAGTGGCGCTGGTTCAGAACTGGCGGCCCGTGATGGCCAGCTTCAGCTGCTTTATGTTTCCCGAGATGATTTCGCTAAGGAACTCGTGCTCGACGGCGTTGCGGTTGAGGGCCATCAGTTCGCGCTCTATTTCGACGGTATTGCCGTCGGGGCGGACGCTGCGTGCCGTGGGATCCTCGGCGATCGTGGGCCGGAGATGCGGGGCGCCGTTGCGCAGATCGCCGGAAGCGAACTGGGCTTTCAGGCGGGTGCCGAAGTCGGCATTGACGTCGAGCCGGCGGAATCCGGGGGTCTCGGCGTTGGCGATGTTCGTGGCGATCGCATCCTGCCTCAGGACGGCGGCGTCGAGAAGCTTCCGGGCCAACTGGTAGTTGTCGGATTGGAAGATGGGATCGATCATTCACACCGCGTTTTGCAAAGCGTGTGCCAGCTTCCCGGAGAGATTCCCTACCCTTTGGATTTCAAAGTTATAGGATTTCAAATCACCTGCTGACTTCCGCTGTCGTCATCAGGGTCCGATGGAAACGGCAACATTTGCCGTCGCGAATGAAGCTCCCCATTTCCGCGGGAATTTTCCCGGCACCCTCAAGTCACCGCGTGGCTGTGTCGATATTCGCCCTCGCAAGCCTCATGAGGGACAAAGAATTCGATTACATCCGCTCGCTCGTCTACGAGCGCAGCCGCATCAGCCTTGGCCCCGACAAGCGCGAACTTGTGACGGCACGCCTCGGCAAGCGACTGCGCGCGACGCAAATGGACTCCGTAGGCGACTACTGCCGTCTCCTGCAAGCCGGGGATCAGGAAGGCGAACTCGCGCACCTTATCGACGCGATCTCGACCAACCATACCTTCTTCTTCCGCGAATCCGCGCACTTCGACTTCATGCGCGACCAGATTCTCCCGGAGATGTTGCAGCGACGCGCGACCGAGCGCTGGCCCGCGTTCAACGCATGGAGCGCGGCCTGCTCCTCCGGCGAGGAACCGTGGTCGATGGCCATCACGCTCGACACCGCGCTGCGAGACACCGGCTGGCAGTGGCGGATACACGCCACCGACATCTCGCACCGCATCCTCGAAAAGGCGCGTGCCGCGATCTACCGCGAGGATGTCGTGGAGAAGATGCCCCCGGCCGTCGTGCGGCAGTATTTTCAAAAAGGCATCGGCCCCCAGGCGGGCAACCACCGCGTCAGCCCCGAGCTGCGGGCGCGCGTAAACTACCACCAGCTCAACCTGCTGGAGGGAGAGCCCGGCACGCGCGAATTGTTCCAGGTCATCTTCTGCCGCAACGTCATGATCTACTTCGACCGGCCCACTCAGGAGGAACTCGTGCATCGTCTTGGGAGCCGGCTGGTCCCCGGCGGTTATCTTCTCGTCGGCCATTCCGAGAGCCTCACCGGCATCAAACATGGGCTGCAGATGATCCGCCCTGCAATTTATCGCCGCTCGCCCTCGAGCTGAACATGACCGCCGCCCGCAAGATCCGCGTTCTCATTGTCGACGACTCTGCTGTCGTCCGCCGTCTCGCGCAGGAAACGCTTTCGGCCGACCCCGAGATCGAGGTCATCGGCGCCGCCGCTGATCCCTATGCCGCGCGCGACCTGTTGCGCACGCTCTCGCCCGACGTCATCACACTCGATCTCGAGATGCCGCGCATGGACGGTCTCACTTTCCTGCGCCTGCTCATGGCGCAGAAACCGATACCCGTCGTCGTGATGAGCTCGCTCTCGCAACGCGGCTCGGACTTCGCGCTCGAGGCGCTCCGGCTCGGCGCGATCGACGTCATCGGAAAGCCCGGCGGCTCGGCGTCGTTCGGCGACCTCGGTCCGCAGCTCATCGCGAAGGTGAAGGCGGCCGCGCATGCGCGGCCGCGCACCGCGGTCGCGCCCGGTGCACTGCGCCCCGCCGTCGCACCCGCACGCCGCTACCATCCGCGCTCCTTGATCCTGCTCGGTTCCTCGACAGGCGGCACCGAGGCGCTGCGCGAAGTGCTCACTTCCCTGCCCGCGGGCCTGCCGCCGATCGCGATCGTGCAGCACATACCCGCGATGTTCTCGCGCACGTTTGCCGAGCGCCTCGATACGCTTTGCTCGATCACGGTGCGCGAAGCCGTGCACGGCGAGCGCCTCGAGCCGGGCACGGCGCTGATTGCCCCGGGGAATTTCCATCTGCTCCTGCACTGGAGTGGGGACCACTACACCACGCGTGTCATCACCGGACCGCCTGTCTGGCACCAGCGTCCCGCGGTCGACCTGCTGTTCAAATCCGTCTCCGACAACGGCGCGGCGCCGCACGCGCTGGCCGGAGTGCTCACCGGCATGGGCCGCGACGGAGCCGACGGACTTCTCGGGCTACGCAACCTGGGCGCGCGGACATTTGCGCAGGATGAGGCCACAAGTGTGATCTACGGCATGCCGCGTGCCGCTTGGGAAAATGGCGGCGCACAAGCCCGTCTCCCGCTCGACCGGGTGGCCGACTACATCGTTGCACGCTGCGGCGAGTTCGCCCCCGCCCCCGCACTGCGCTGTTCCACCCCGTGATCTCACAGCCCCAAACTCCTCCACCGGCCATCCTCATCGTCGACGATGAGCCCCTCGTCCTCAGCGCGCTCAAGGAAACGCTCGAGCGCGAGAAACACCACGTCGTTGCTTGCACGAGCCCGCTCAAGGCGCTCGCCATGCTCGAAGAGCGTTCGTTCGCCGTCATCATCTCAGACCAGCGCATGCCCGAGATGCAAGGGCTCGACTTTCTCATCGAGAGCCGCCGGCTGCATCCGCACTCGTCGCGCATCCTCCTGACGGCCGTGCTGTCGCTGCCGACGATCGTCGACGCTGTGAACCGCGGTGAGATCTTCCGTTTCGTCGCCAAGCCGTGGCTGCGCGAGGAGCTGCTCGCCACTGTGCACAACGCGATCCAGCGCCACGACCTCATCGCGCGGAACGAGGAGCTCCAGGCTTGCACGCAGGCGCTCAACGCCGAACTGCTCGCCGCCAACGCCGAGCTCGAGCTGCGCGTGCGCGCGGCCGAGCGCGAGCACCTCGCAATTGAGGCCGCGCGCAAGGAACTCGCCGACCGTTACGAAAGTTCGCTCGAGTTGTGCCGCCGCATTCTCAACGCCTACGACCCGCTCCTCGGCGGCGAGGCGCGCGCGCTCGTCGAGTATGCCGGCAAGATGGCCGAGACGGGCCCGTTCACGCCCGCCGAGCGTCACGCGTTGCGCTCTGCATCGTGGCTGTGTGATGTCGGCCTCATCGGAATTTCCCGCGAGCTCCTGCGCACCTTCCGCACAGCGCCCGCCCGGCTCACCGAGCGCGAGTGCGCCAATCTCTCCAACCACCCTATTCACAGCCAGACGCTTGCCGCGCTCGTCGATCCGCGCGTCGAGGTCGGCGAGGCGATCCGCGCGCACCACGAGAAGTTCGACGGCACCGGCTATCCCGATGGGCTCGCCGGCGAGCGGATCCCGTGGGTCGCGCGCTGCCTCGCGGTCGCCGTGGGCTTCGTCGAGTCGGGCCTCCCCAAGCAGGCATGCATAGACCGGCTGCTCTCGCTCTCGGGCAAGGCCTACGATCCCGAGGCCGTGCGACTCTTCCTGAAGGCTTCCGAACTCGTCAAGCTGCCGCGCCAGGTGCGCGAGGTGCTGCTCGAGGAGCTCGAGCCCGGAATGATTCTCGCCAGCGGAATCTACAGTCCGCACGGGCTTCTACTCATCGGCGAAGGCCAGTCGCTCGGCCCGGCAACGATCACGAAGATCCGCAATCACAACCAAATCGCCCCGATCAGCCAGCGGCTGCTGGTGTATTCCTGAGCAACAATCGGCAGGTAGGGCGGGACCGTGAACGTTGTTCAAGCTCGAGGGGCTTGCGAGCGTTTGAATTGAAATCACGCACGCGCGCGATAGTCCGCCTCCGAGGTGGGGCGTCCTGCGCTTGCCGGATCCCTAACGCGCCTTCATCCCGCTCCTCACGGAGCGGACCACACTGATTGCAGAACGCAGTGCCACCACCTCAATCGGAGCCGAGTTCCTGGCCACGGATTTCACGGATTGGCACGGATGGATTCCGAGTTGGCCTCAAGAGGCTCAGAAGACTGCGGCGCCCATTCCTTCCAGATCATACTCTGACGACGTAACGCGGCACAGCATCCTGCACGGCGAAATTGAGCTGAGCCAGCCCTGGCTGAAGAAACCGCCAATCTGGACATTGATGTCGCCGACGGCGATCGCGCCGTGGAGCGAAGTGGCGGCCTTGCAGGCAAGCGCGGCCACGAGGATGCCAGAGCGAATTCAGCGGGTGACCATTGAGAGGGACTTCATTGTGGTGCCCCCGGCAACGGCACGCGCAGCCGCGAAGTTGAGCGAAAAATCGAAAGTTCCGCGTCGATTGGGACTTAAGCGCCCTCAAGTCACATCGTGCGCGACCGATTGGGCCTCAGGTAGATGTCCCCTCACCACAACAATCCCCGCGCCGCACCACCCTGGCGCGTCCTGACCTCCTGACCATGGCAGGTTCCCCCTCCATCGCATCGCTGTTTGCGCAGCGGATCATCATCGGCGTCGGAGACCTCGCGGTGTCGAACAACACGGAGGTGATCCTGAGCACCTATGCGCTCGGCTCGTGCATCGGCGTGGTCGCTTTCGATCCCGCGGTCCGCGTGGGCGGCATCCTGCATCTGATGCTGCCGGAATCCTCGATCGCGCCGGAAAAGGCTGCGCGCCAACCCGCAATGTTCGCCGACACCGGCATGCACCACTTCTTCCGCGAACTCGCAGGCTTCAAGGCCCAGACGTGGCGCCTCAAACTCCTCGTCGCCGGCGGAGCGTGCGTGCTGTCGGGCACCGACACTTTCCGCATCGGCGAGCGCAACGTGCGCGCCACGCTCGACCTTCTTGCCAGCAGCGGCTGTCGCGCACCGCTTCAAGATGTCGGCGGGTTTCACAACCGCACGCTGCACCTCGACATGAACACGGCGTGCGTCACGCTGAAGACGCCGCAATCCAGCACGCAATTTCCCTTCTCTCCGTGAGCCGGGAGACGATTTTGCTCTTGTGTCCGATCCTTTCAGACTCCCGCCATTGGCCGCACCTGGCGGATTACCCCATGGCGACAGCAGCCCAACCCGACCCGGTTCGACGGATTCGACAAGCTCACCGCATGCAGGCCCAGGGCTGGCGAGGGACGCGCTACCTCTGAGCCGCACTGATCACAGCGCGCCGTGCGTGAGCCGGTCGCCGAGGCGCGCGTGCGCGCGGCCGACGAGGTCGGGCATGAGCGCTTCGATCACGTCGCTCGTGAAGCCGTGCTGAGCGAGAAACTCGCCATCGAGTTTGAAGAGGAAACCTTCCTCCGGCACGCCCGGTCCGAGCGCAGCGGCGAGGTAGTGCGCGGCGTGAAGGTGGGCGAGCAGCGGCTGCGCCTCGACCGGCGCCGCGGCAGGGTCGGCCTGGAATTCAACGGCGATCGCGAGCGCCTCGGGGAAGCGCCATGCGCGCAGCAGACGCGTGCTTGCCTCCGCCTGATCGTAGCCGAGCACGGCCTTCTCCGCGGCAGACCACGGGATGCATGTCTCGGTGCAGAGCGCGCGGATCTTCGCGTAGAACGGCGCGCACGCGTGTGCGAGCGCGAGCTTCCCGACGTGGCACACGAGGCCCGCGGTGTATGCCGTGCGCGAGTTGATTGCTCCGGATTGCTCCGCGAGCAACTCAGCCGCGACCGCCGTGCACAGCGAGTGGCGGCTGAAGTCACCGGGCTCGCCGCCCAATGCCGCATCGTGTCCCGACCCCCATCGGTTGACGAGCGCTAGGGCGGCGAGCCGGTAGATTTCCTTCGAGCCAAGGCGCAGTATCGCCTCCTCGACCGATTCGACGGCGCGCCTGCCGCCGAGCGCGGCGGAGTTGGCGAGCCGGAGCGTCGCCGCGGCAAGCGCGGCATCCAGCAAAATAATGGCCTCGATCTCCGCAGCCGTGGTGTCCTCGCTCTGCAGCGCGTCGATCAGGCGCGGCAACATCACAGGCGAGCACGGCAGGCGAAGCGCCTGCGAGCAGACCTCGTCGAGGGAAGGAGGCGTGGTTTGCGAGTGCATCAGTGAGTGGCGTGCGGACCCATTGCGGATTGCAGATTGCGGATTGCGGATTTCTTCGAAGTCCGGAGCCATTCCGCTGTCGTCTTCAAAAAGTCGCGGGACGCCGGAGTCTTGTTCCGGGCAATCCGCAATCCGCATTCCGCAATCTGCATTCGCATGGTCTCTTGGTCCCTTGGTTTCTTAGTCTCGCGGCTTCGCCGCTCGTCACGCGGCTTGCAACAAGGCGCCGGGATCCAGGATGAGCGCTATGTTGCCGTCGCCGAGGATCGCGCCGCCGGCGACGCCGGGCAGACCCTGCAAGTAGGCGCCGAGGCTCTTGATGACGACTTCCTGCTTGCTGATCATCTCATCGACGAGCAGCGCGGATTTCTTCCCCGAGTGCTCGACGATCACGACGATCGCGTCCCACGGTTTCTCCACGGCCCCGGGAATTCCGAAGCGTCGGTGCAAACGGTGCAGCGGCAGGATGCGTCCGCGAAAGTCGAGCACCTCGCCGGTGCCGTGCACGGTGACGATGTGTTCGCGCGCCGGTCGCAGCGCCATCAGCACCGAGGTGCTCGGCAGAATGAAGCGGTCCTCGCCCACGCGCACGACGAGACCGTCGATGATCGCCATGGTGAGCGGAAGCTTGATGCGGAACGTCGAGCCCTTGCCGACCTCGCTCTCGATCTCGATCTTGCCGCGAAGCTTCTCGATGTTCCGGCGCACGACATCCATGCCGACGCCGCGACCGGAGACGGCCGTGACCTTCTCTGCGGTGGAGAAACCCGGCGCCAGGATGAGCGCGAGTGTCTCCTCGCGGCTGAGCGCCGCACCCGGCGCGACAACGCCCTTCTCGACCGCCTTCCGGAGGATCTTGTCGGGATCGATGCCGCGTCCGTCGTCGCTAAGCTCGATGATGATGTTGCTGCCGCGGTGGTAGGCGCTGAGGTGAACGACGCCGGTCTCGGGTTTGCCGCGCGCGATGCGCTCGGCGGTCGTGTCGAGGCCGTGGTCGAGTGCGTTGCGCACCATGTGCACGAGTGGGTCGCCGATTTCCTCGACGACGGTGCGGTCCAGCTCGGTATCCTCGCCACTTGTCTGGAAGTGAACCTTCTTGTCCATCTCGCGCGCGAGGTCGCGTGCGAGCCGCTCCATCTTCTGGAAGATGGACTTGATGGGAATCATGCGCAGCGACATCGCGGTGTGCTGCAGGTCCTTGCTTATGCGAGTGAGCTGGGAAATGTTGCGCTGCAGGGGCGAGCCTTCCTCGCCGCCGGCGCGTGCGCTCTCGACGAGCTGGCTCTGCACGATCACGAGTTCGCCGACGACATCCATGAGCGAGTCGAGCTTCTCGGTGTTCACCCGCACGGTCGCGCTGGCGGCGGCCTTTACGGGCGCTTCGTCTGCGGGCTGGGGGCTCCCGGCGTTCGCCGCATCCGCGCTGGCCACCGGGGCGGCTGCGTTGGCGGCCTCGCCGCCAGATGCGCCGCGGCTTGCGGCAAGTTCCTTCACCGCGCGGATGAGGTGGCTGACTGGGATGACGCGATCCGGAAGCTGGCCCTTCTCGAGCGTGCGCCCGACCTGCTGCACGAGTGCCTGGAGCGCGTCGCGGCTGCGCAGGATTTCAGTGATGATCGCGGGGTTGAGACGCAGCTCGTGGTTGCGCGCGAGATCGAGGAGCGACTCGACCTCGTGTGCGAGCGTGTGCATCGGCACGAGGCCGAGAAATCCGGCGTTGCCCTTGATGGTATGGAAGGAGCGGAAGATGTCGTTGAGCGCCGCGGAATTGTCGGGCTGCTGGTCGAGCACGAGCAGTGCGGCCTCGATCTGCTGGAGGTGGTCGACGGCTTCGGCGTAGAACTCGCCGAGCAGCTCGGCATTCTCGCTCATATTGAGATCGAGAAGCACGTCGGTCGCCGGGGGTTTCTCGTGGCTCGCAGCGGGCGGGGCGCCCTGCGCTGCGGTTGGCAAAGCAGCACCCGGGGCCGGCTGCGTGGTTTCGCCCGAGGCAGCCGCGGGAAACCACTCCACGAATCCGCGCAAGCGCGCGAGCAGCGGCTCATCGAAGGGAAGCGCGTTGTCGAGGTAGCGCTCGAGTTCGACCTTGAGCGCCTTGGTTGGCTCGCCGAGTTCCTCGCGGCCGAGACAATGCTCGATAAGCTCGTTGATCAGGCTGTAGGCGGGCACGAGGCCGTCGTCGCGACCGGCTGTGGCGAGCATGGACTCGGCGGCCAGCCTGTTGATGATCTCGTCGGCGGCGGCTGTGGAATCGGGCGTTTGGATGAGGGACATGGGGGGCGACGGCTTTTCACCGGCTTCATCGACTCAACCGGCCCGGGGTTTACCGCTTTTTCCAACGGAGCGGCCCTTTGGTGCTAAAGTCCTGCAGCCGCGTTCCGAAGAGAGGGGCGTTCCCTCACAACCCAATCAATCATGCCTACGCCCTCCTCCACCGTTTCCACGACCACCGCACAAGCCGGCAAATACCTGACCGTCGTGCTAGACAGCGAGGCCTACGGCCTGGCCGTCCTGAAGGTCCGCGAGATCATCCGCCTCCAGAAGATCACCCCGGTGCCGCAGGTGCCGGAGTTCGTGAAAGGCGTGATCAACCTCCGCGGCCGCGTGATCCCGATTGTGGATCTGCGCGCCAAGTTCGGCCTGAAGGCCGAATTCGCCGAGCGCACGTGCGTCGTAGTCGTGCAGGTGACCGTCGAGTCCGCGAACACCGTGCAGATGGGCCTGATCGTCGATTCAGTCGAGGAGGTTGTGAACCTCACCGGCGAGGAAATCGAGCCGACGCCGGAGTTCGGCGTGCGCATCGACACGAGCTACATTCTCGGCATGGCCAAGATCAAGGGCGAGGTGAAGACGCTGCTCGACATCGACCGCGTCGTCGCGCCGGAGACCGTGCGTGCGATCACGCAGTCCGCGTAACGAATTTTGTCAGGGGTTGTATTGCAAATGGCGGGCCCGGGGCCGCGAAGGCGCCCCGGGTCTTGCGTTTACAGGGAAGCGCTGCGCCTCGCCATGCAGGAGCCCGCTTGCGGACGATGCGTGTAGCGAGCCGGTGGTTCTGCGGCCGGAAGGCGCAGCCACACCGAAGCGTCCTCCCCTCACGCCACGCGCGGCAGCAGGGTTGAAAACGCGGCGGTCGTGCCCGAGTCAGGCGCCGAGCTGATGTGCAGCCGGCCGGCGAGCAGTTCGACAAGCCGCTTTGCGAGCGCGAGGCCCAGGCCGAAGCCGGTGTTGTGGCGCGCCATGCCGCCGTCGACCTGTGCAAACGGCTCCATGATCCAGCGAACTTGATCGGGCGTCATGCCGACTCCCGTGTCGCGCACGGTGCAGAAGAGGCGTCCACCCGCGGCGTGCATGCTAATCTCGACGACCCCGCGCGAGGTGAACTTCACCGCGTTGTCGAGCAGCGCGCGCACGACCTCGCGGATGACTCCCGCTGGTGCGCGCATCGTCGCCGGGAGCTCCGGCGTCGGACGCACCACGAGCCGCAGTCCCTTGTGTGCCGCGCGCGCACGGTGGCCCGCGGCGATCTCCTCGAGGAACCCGGCCGGATCAAACTCGACTGGTTCGAGCGCGAGCGTGCCTGCCTCGGCCTGATTGTAGGCCACGACCTGTTGGAGCAACTGCAGCAGCCGCGCGCTGCAGGCGCGCGCGTCGTTGAGCATTGCCTGCTGCTCGGGGTCGAGTTTGGTCGTGGCGAGCAACTCCTGCATGCCCGCGATGCCGTTCATCGGCGTGAGAAGCTCGTGGCTCACGTTCGCGAGAAACTCGTTCTTCACGCGCGAAGTGCGGTGAAGCTGCTCGGTATGCTCGTCGACCATCGCCTCGAGGCCCGCCTGGCGCTCGCGCGCGAGGCGGGCGAGACTCCACTTCTCAGTGAGCGCGTGCGCGGTCTGCAACACCTCGATCTTGTCGCACGGCTTTTTCAGCACGAGCCAGCGATCGTGCGTGCGGAGGGCGGAGTGAATCTCGCTCCAACTGCAGTCGGGGTGCGCCGTGCAGATGACAACGAAGAGTTCGGGGTCGACGGACCAGAGCCGCGTCATCGTCGTCAACCCGTCCAAGCCTGGCGGCATCCGCATGTCGACAAACGCGACTGCAAACGGCCGGCCCGCGGTGCACGAGGCCTCCGTGAGCGCCAGGGCCTCCTCGCCCTGCATGGCCGATGTTAGCTCGAACACCGTGCGCGAGTGACCGGACGCAGCCGCGACGCCGGGAAGGCGCGCGGTCTCTTCGTCGAGTTCCGCCGTGGCCGAGCGCCGCGGCACAAGGATCCGGCGGAAGTCCTCGTGGAGTTCGGCATCGTCGTCCACGAGCAGGATGCGGCGATTTTCCTCAGCTCTCATGGCCCGGTCACGCGCCGTGTGCGCCGGCGGGAAGACTGAAGACGTAACCGCCGGTTGGGAGCGCTGAGAGCGCTCCGCCGGCGGAGCGCGCGGTTCTGGCTCGACGAGCTCACCTGGCCGGCGGCGTCCGCGACCTGGCTCGCGCTGTTGTTGAGGAGTCCAACAGACAACCCGAGCGGGCCGCAGATGCTGCGGCTGATGATGCCGTAGGCATTCAGGTAAAGCACCAACACGGAGGGCAGCGAAAAGCAGAAGCACAGCAGCCCGAGTTTTTTGGACGTGCCGGGACCTGTCAGCCAGTTGTGGGCGCCGGCGGAAGAGGTTTTCAGGTTCTTCATGTGAATTGCTTGGGACGAGGTGAAGCAACGGCAACGCCGATCTTCGACGCATTTTCGAGAGTTCATAAAGGGAAAGCCCCCTCGCCAGCAGCGGGGACTCTCCTGCGCGGCCGGTCACCCTTCCAAGTCGCCCCGCGACTTTCCAGTTGGCGCGATTGTAGGGGCGTCGCTTGACGACGCCCGCGGGCGCGCACAAGGCGCGCCGCGACGCGAACCGGAATACCGTGAAGCGGCTCCGTGCGACATAGATCGCGCGCTCTGCGAGACACGCGTCGACGCGATCAGATCCGCGCCGACGCAACGGCGGCACGGAGGCCCTCGAGGCCCGACTTCACTTCGCCGACAGCCTCCTCGACGTCGTCCTGCGAAATCCCCGCGTGCACGAACTTCTCCGGGTGTCGCCGCCAGTAGAGCGTCTCGCCAGAAATTCCTCCGCCCACCTGCCGGGCGATTCCGCCGGCGATGTTCAGCATGTACGCCTCCATCGGCGCCGACGGCGTCTCAAGCGGCGTCGCCTGGTGGCGGATGGTCGCGGCGATGGCCGCGGGGTATTTCCAATGCTGCATCAAATGGGCGCACGCCTGGTCGCTGCTCATTCCAAATTGCGCGTGTTCCCACTCGCCGAGGAAAGGCTCGACCTCTTCCCCGGGATACAGCGCGGCGGGCTCCGACTCTGCTGCGATGCGCGAGAGGATGATTTTACCCGATGAGCGGAGCAGCCCGATCGTGTAGGCGACGCGGTCGTCGAGATCCCTGTTCTTCCTTGCAAGTGCCTCCATCGCGAGCGCGGTTGCGATGGAGTTCTCCCACATCTGATCGCCTGAAATTCCGTAGAGCTCGAGCTGCTTCGGAAACAGCGCCCGTGTCGACGCCAACCCGACGAGCCGGTAAACTTCTCGAAACCCCACCCTGCAGATCGCCTCTTCCAGTGTCGTGCTCGGCTCGGTGAACGCGAAGAGCGCGCTGTTGCTCAGCCGGATCAATCCGGAAGTGATGCCGGGGTCGGCCTTCACCAGATCAACGACATCGTCAGCGCCGGAGTTCATGTCCGACAATACTTCGGAAAGCCGCGCGAGGATCCGCGGCGAAGCCGGGAGCTGCTGGGCGACCCGGATGATGTCAGTCTCGACGATCTTCACTGGAACTGTGAGGGCGGATTACCAGCCGGGAGCACTTCGGCCCGGAATCAAACCTTGGCCCGGGACAGTGCAATGAAAGGCCGGATGAGTGGAGCGGAAGAGGTTCTGGCGGCTCAGGCCGGCGCAAACTGTGGAGCTGCTCCGCCGATGCTGGCCTTCGCTTCCACAATGGTCGCGAAGAAGGACCACGTGCGCGTGTCCTCGAAGCCTTTGCACTCGGCGCTGAGCTGGGCGCTGCCGACGAGGGCGTATTGCATCCCGAGTTCGCGGCAGGTCTGCATCGCCAGCAGGAGCAGCTTGATGACGCCCATGTGGAGCGTGCGCAGCTTCTGCACGTCGATGATGACGTGGTTCTGGCCGGCGTCGACCGCCTCGGCGAGCTTGGGCTTGAGATACGTGGAGACCTCGGCGAGCGCGCCGGGCGAGCAGTTCTCGGGCAGCCGCATGATGAGGCGGCCTTCCTCGGTGAAGAAATACCGCAGCGAGGTGTCGAGGTTCATCGCCTTCGCGATCTTCGCCTCGAGGTCGCTGATGTCGATCGGCTTGGTGATGACGGTGGTGAAGCCGACCTGTTGAGCCTGCTGTTGCGGCGCGGTCTCGGTCTTCACCACGAGGCCGAAGACCGGAGTGTATTTGGTCTTCACGCTCGTGCGGAACATCCGGAAGAGCGTGAACGCGGCATCCTCGGGAAGGGACAGGCTGACAATGATGAGGTCGGGCGGCGACTTCGTGCAAAAGTCGATCGCCTCGCCCTGTGCGCTCACGCCGTGGACTTTCCACGGTGTGTGTTTCAGGCCGTCCTGGATCTGCTGGATGATCGCGGGCTTGTCCTCAACGACAAGGATGTCCGCGGAGTCGAGAATGGAGCGCGCCTTTGCGGGCGCATCGGAAAGCGGCTTGAGGTCGATGATGCGGCCGGTCTTCTCGATGAGGACCTCCTCCTTGAAGGGCTTCACGATGTAGTCGCGCACGCCGATCTTCGCGATCTTGAGCACGTGGTCGCGGCCGCCCTCGGCGGTGAGCATCATCACCGGGATGCCCTTGAGCTGCGGGTCGCTCTTGAGCTTCGTGAGCATCTCGACGCCGTCCATCACCGGCATGGTGATGTCGAGGAGGATGAGGTCGGGCATCTCCTTGGCGGCGACGGCGAGGCCTTCGACGCCGTTGCCGGCCTCGAGGATTTCGCAGTCATAGGATTTGAAGGCCTTCCGCACGATGATGCGGACGGTCTTGGAGTCGTCGACGGTGAGAACTTTGTTGCGCATGGTGGTTTGCGTAGAGGGCTCAGTCGCCGCACTTCATCAGGATGTCGGCCACGATGGTGGAGCCGGCGCACTGGAAGCGGTAGATGTGCCGCTGCGCGGAGCTGATGGGCTCCACACTGAAATTGCTGCCGCGAAGAATGGAGGGGATGGTGAGCTTGCAGGGGAAGCCGGCATCGCAGAGTCCGTTCTTGAAGCTGCCGACCGTCATGTTGGTGATCTCGCCGATGGCGTCGTTGATCACCTCGTCGCCTGCCTCCTCGAGCTCGGCGATCGACATGCCGAGCAGCTGGCAGGTGCAAAGTCGCGCAAACTCGAGGTCGAAGTGAAGGTAGATGAGGCCGCTGATGTCGCCGAGGAAGCCGACGGTGCCCACGACCTGGACCTTGGCGGCGGGCACACACGGATCCGGCGGCAGCGAGTCGACAACGCCTTGCGGCGATATCGGGCAAAGCTCAACAGGGCGGGAGAGCATCGTCTTGAACACATCCGCCACAGCGCGGGTGATGTGGCTGCGGATCAGGTTCTCGTTGATTTCGAGGATGGCGGACATGATGGAGCGCGGCGGCGGATAGTTGGAAAAGGTGACCTCATATCGACGCACCGCCCCCGGGACTTAACCGCTATTTTCGGGCACTAGCGCCGGGCGTGGGCGGTTTCGACCAGGCTCTGCGGATCGATTTTTGGGTCGGGGTGCATCCGCGACGAAGTGCGAACGCCTGCCCTTTTGATGTCGTGCATAAAGCCCGGCCCACAAGAGACCGAACAACTGCCGGCACCCGCCGCCCGCGCCTCAATCCGACACGTCTTCCGCGGGCTGTTCGTCTGTCGCTCGGTATTCGTTCAGCTTGTTGCGCAGGGTGCGAATGCTGATGCCGAGCAGCTCTGCGCTGAGCTGGCGGTTTCCGCCAGTCTGCTCGATGGCGGCGAGGATCGCCTCCTTCTCGAGCGCGGATATGGTGCGGACTCCAGGGCGCACGGGCTCCATCGGAACGGGCTGTTCGCCGAGTGCTTCGAGGAGCACGCGCCCGGAATCGATGTGCTCGCCGATGTCGAGCCCGAGCGCTGCGGCGGATACGGGCCGGCCCGCCTCGGAAAGGATGACGGCACGCTCGATCGTATTCTGCAGCTCGCGCACGTTGCCCGGCCAGGTATAGCCGAGCATCGCGGCGCGCGCGGACTCGGAGAACTCGACCACCTTGATGCCCATCTTGCGCGCGCTGCGGGCAAGGAAATGCTCGGCGAATGGCAGGATGTCCTCCTGGCGCTCGCGCAGCGCCGGCACCTGCACCGGGAACACATTGAGCCTGTAATAGAGATCCTGCCGGAACTCGCCCTTCTTGATGTAGCCCTGCAGGTCGCGGTTCGAGGTGGCGACGATGCGCACGTTGACCTTGATTGTGCGGTTGCCTCCCACCCTCTCGAACTCCCGTTCCTGCAGCACGCGCAGAAGCTTCGCCTGCAATGGTGCCGGGATCTCGCTGACCTCGTCGAGCAGGAGCGTGCCCTGGTTCGCGAGCTCAAACCGGCCCTCGCGCCGCTCGGTGGCCCCTGTGAACGCGCCGCGCTCGTGGCCGAAAAACTCGCTTTCGATCAGGTTTTCCGAGATCGCCGCGCAGTTGACCTTGATGAAGGGATTCTCGCGCCGCGGGCTGCGACGGTAGACCTCGCGCGCGACCATCTCCTTGCCTGTGCCATTCTCGCCGGTGATCAGCACTGTCGCGTCCGTGGGCGCGACGCGCTCGATCATCTGCCTCAACCGCACCATCGTGGGGCCGCGGCCCATAAGCATGCCATCCTCGGCAGGTGCGTTGCTCAACAGGCGATTGACCTGCAACAGTTGCCGGTGCGCCTGGCCTTTCTTGATGATGATGTCGATCTGGCTGGGCGAGAAAGGCTTCATGAGATAATCGAAGGCCCCCGCCCGCATGCAGGAGACCGCCGACTCGATCGAAGCGTGGCCGGTGATCATGACTACGAGCGGCCGTTCCGGAAACGTAGCGATCCGCTCCAGGAATTGCTGGCCGTCGCCATCCGGCAGCCGGATGTCGAGGATTACCAGGTCGAAGCTTTCCTTGAGAAGCCGTTCCTCCGCGGCGCCGAGCGACTCGGCAGTGGCGACAGCAAATTTCCTGCGCGTGAAGATCTCCGTGAGCAGTCCTCTCACGACGGGCTCGTCTTCGACGACTAACACTTTCTCAAAGGACATGTTCTCTGAAATTTCGGAAATGATGAGAGTGGGGCGAGCAAGGATTAACCGCCGATTTTCAGGTCGATTCAAACAAAACCTTTGTCCGCAATCCCGGTTTCTCACCCCAGTTTTTGCTTAAGTATTCCCCTGTCGGTCCGATTGCATGGACGCCCGTTTCATGCATACCCGCCTGATCTCAATTCTTACCGCCATCGAGGCGGCACTCATCGCTGATGACCCGTCGCCCGACGATGGCTCCTGGCAGACCGGGCGCACCGTGAACTACGATGCCGGTCTCGCCCGCATGACCCTCGCCGTGAAGGGCGCCTCCGGCGATCTCACGCCCCGCGGCGCCATCCACATCCAGGGATTCCGCCTCTCGGACGAGTCGACATGCCTGAAGGCCAGCCTCTCCTGGCTCGGTGCCGGACGCACCATCGAGCGGTCGGTCTATGAGAAGCCTGGAATCGACTGGACCTACGAGGCCCGGCGCATCGCCGCCGAGTGGGCCGGCGGTCCGCCGGCGGAGCAGACCGCGCAGACTGACACGACCGACGACGCGGACGATGTGCGCGCCGTGGCGAACGGTTGATGTGGGTCGGGCTTTTCGTCCGACACGACTGGCATGGATCAATCGTGCCGTCGGGGATAAACCCGACCCACAACCAGTCCCGCGGGTTGATGCGATTGAACGCCGCCAGATAGCGCTCGTCTCGCCGGGAGGTGCGTCGTGAGCCGGTTTCAATGCGTTCGCCAACGCGTCCCGCGGCCCGTTCGACGGGCTCAGGGCAAGCGGGGGACGCGCTACCTCGGAGATGCGAGCACCCTCAAGCTTCCGATTGAAATCGCGAGCGCGTCACAGCCGTGCCCGCATAGGCGGGGCCCAACTCGCGCAGGCGCCGGCGGCCGCCCTGTATGCGATCGAGTTCGCCGCGCACGACGATCGCGCGTCTTCCGATTTCGTGCCGCGTCTCATCGCGACGCTCGAGCAACGGCGCGATCTGCCCGTAAGCCACAGAGCCCGCTGCGAGCGAGCCGAGCACAGCGAGAACCTCGCCGATCCGCTCCTGCGTGGCTGCGAGCGCATCGAAATCTCCGGCGCGCACAAGGAGCGCTTCCTCGCCCACGAGGCGTTCGAGCGCCTCGAGAAGACGGCGCGCATTGTTCTGCGGCGTGCTCATCTCAGGCAAAGGCTCTCGAGCCCGTGTGGTGCGGCACGTTCACGGCGCCCTGCGTGCGGAGCATTTCGGCCCATGCGGCGCGCACTTCGCCGAGAAGCCGCTCGACCTCGACGATCGGCGCGGCCTCCTTGCGAAGGTTCGCCTCCATGAGACGGCGGTTGAAATAGTCGTAGAGACGGCCCATCTCCAGCGCGAACTGGCCGTCGCCGGCCTCCGGGTTGAGTGTGTCCTGCAGTTCCGCGATGATGTTCTGCGCCTTGAGGAGCTGCTTGTTGATGGCCTCGATGCTGCGGGGCTCCTGCTCGCGGCGCGCGCACGCCTCGCGTGCGAGACAGAGCGAGCGAAGCGCGCCATCGAAAAGCATGAGCACCAGCTGGCCGGGGCTCGCGGTGAGGACTGAGTTGGCGCGGTAGGCGCGCCCGAAATCCTGGGTCACCATGGCTGCCACGGAATCAATCTTCGGAGGGATCGGGCGAGCGCAGGATCATGGCGGCCACCTTCTTCAAAACTTCCGGCGGCGGATACGAAGGGTCGGCGGCGAGCCGCTTTCCCATCTCGACGAACCCGGGCCGGATCTCCGGCAGACGAGCAAGTGCCTCGCGCAGTTGCTGCGCCTGGGGCGAGTTGAACTTGTCGCGGCCGGGAGCAATGCTCCGGGGAGCGGACGGTTTGGACGGCACCGCTCCTGTGCGTGCCGTGTGATCGGAGTGGGAGGTGGAGTTGATCATGGACTTTGCGTGTTGAATCACGGTCAGCCGCTGAACTTCGATACAGGGAACGCCGTTTTGGTTTGGGACTTCAATCGACCGAGGGACGCACTTCTTTAGTTAAATACTACGCGTCTGCAAGCCAGTGACTTAGGTCCAGGGCCGGCTCTTGCGCCGTGCCCCGGCCTCCGCAAGCGGAAGCCCTGCAAGATGTGCGGGCGTCCCAGTTCGACGCCTCAGCGCGGAGGCAGGGTTGAAAACATCGCTGCCGCGGAGAAGGCCGCGAACCGGCTCGGGCTGCGCAGCGCGGCATCACCCAACTGGAATTTCGCCGTCGTATCCTTGAAGTGATCCTGCACCGCCTTGGCAACAATCGGCGAACTCGCGTCGACGATCTCGTCGAACGTCCACAGGAGCTGCTTGCCGTCCGCGGTCGCGAGCTTGGCGCGCAAGCCCAGCATGAGCGGCCGCTGCGAGCGGTGTGCGGTGAGATCTACGAAGAGGAGCGCATCGGCGGCGAGTTCGCGGGTGATCCGCTCCGTGAAGCCGCGAGGAAGCGCGGCGGTGGAGTTGAACGACTCCGCGCCGAAGGTGCGCCGGCACTCGGCGCGAGAGAGTGTAACGACCTCGAAGCGCATCTCCTTCTGCAGCGCGGCCAGCACGATCGCATCGAGCTCGCGCGCGATTTCGGGAGTGGCGTGGCCGGCGCGGTCCAGCGGCAGCAGGACCACGCGGCGCACATCCACGGGGAGTGCGGGACCCGCGGAAAAGTTGACGGGCGAATACGTGTGCACGGTCGGCGCCGGGTGCGACACGAAGGTTGGCATCTTCGGGAGCGGCAGCCTCGAGCAGCCGGAAAGGAAAAGCGCGGCGAGCAGCACCGGAAAGCGGATGCGGGCGAAGTTCATTTCACGTGGGCGTAGCTCCAAGCAGTGGGAGGATACGCCGGGATGTTGGGTGGTGCGTTTGCCGCGCCACGTCGCGCGACGAGCGCGCAACCTGCACCGATGCTTCCTGAGATCTTCATCACGTGCCGCCCGCCGGGAAGAACGCGCTGGTAATCGCCGCACCCTGCTGCTGGATCTTCGCCTGCGCCTCTTCCATGCGGAGGAACGAATCGGTCAACAGCGAGCGCTGCTGCTCGAGCCTGCGCTCGAGGTCGGCGATCTGCCGGTCGATTCCGGCGTTGTTCGCGGTGAGGCGCTTCTGCTGGTCGGAATTCTGCGAGACGAGCGTCGCGAGCCGCGTCTCGAACTTCGATGCGAGGCCTGTGCCTGCTTTCTGGAAAAACTGCTCCACTTCGCCCGGACGGTCGCGCAGCGCGGCGTCGAGCTTTGTCTCGTCCTTGATCTCGAGCTGCGTGGAGCCCGGCATGAAGTCGATGCCCAGGCTCTCGAGCCGGCCGATCGTGCCCTCGACGCTGCCGAAGGCCAGTGCGCGCAGGTTGCCCGCCCAGCCCTGCACCTCGCGATTGCTGGTGAGCGCTGACGTCGTGACCTTGCCGTTGGCCGAGGTGATGCGCGACTTCTCGTCGATGAACGTCTGCACCGCGTTGTAGGCCGTGATGAATTCCTTGATCTTGTCCTTCATCGCGGCGGTGTCCGCCGAGACGGTTGCGTTCTGCGCGCCCGTCGATGTGGCGGTGACCGAGAGGCCGGCGATGCCGTGCGCCGAGGCGTCGAGCGTAGTGCCGGGCGTGGTCAGCACGGGTCCGCCGTCGACGGAAAATTCCGTGTTCTCACCGCGCACGAGCGTGCCGCCGGTCGTGAGACCGAGCGCGCCGAGCAAGCCGCCCGCCGCCTCGCTCACGGAAATGCCGATGTCGCCCGTCGAGGAATTCGTTAGCACCACGCGATCGTTCACCGAGTCGTAGCTGGCATTCACGCCTGCGCCGGCCTGGTTGATCCGTGAGACGATGCCACTGAGCGAATCGGTGTTCACGTTGTAGGCGATCTCGACGCCGTTGATCGTGAACGTGCCGTTGCCGTCGACGTCGACCGAGGTGATCGCGGTGCGGAGGCCGGCGGAGGCGAGTGCACCCGTCGTGCGAACGGTGCCAAGCGCGCTGCTGCTCGTCACGGCATTCGTGCCGTTGTTGCCGAGCTTGAGCGCGCGCAGGAAGTTGCTCGTGTCATTGGCGGCGCCGAGCGAGATCTCGCCGGTGCCGTTGAGCGCGATCTTGTCCGTCAGCGGATCGTAGCTCGCGGTCACTTCGCCGCCGGTCGCGGTCGAAATCGCGGCGAAGACATCCTCGAGCGAATCGGCGAGGCCGACCTCGATCTTCTGTCCGTTCACGGTGAACGAGCCCGCGGTCACCGCGGTGCCGATCGGGAGCGTCGCGATCGTGAGTGCGGAAACGTCGTTCGTGGCGGAGAGCCCCGCCCCGATGTCGGCCGCGCCCTCGCGGCGCGCCGCGGTGGCAAGCTGCGTGACATTGAAATCGTACGTGCCCGCCGGCGTGCCCGAGGCGGCCGCTGCGGACCAGCCGGAGCCGCCCAGGGTGACCGACCGGCCTGTGAACAGCGTCGCGCTCTTGAGCGCAGTCGTCGCGGTCTGAAGCGCGGTGAGCCTCGTGCCGAGGTCCGTCAGCGCACTGTTGGCCAGCGTGTTGCGGCCCTGCTCGGCGACGAGCCGGTTGATGGGTGCGCGCTCGACCTCCATCAACTGGTCCACGATGGACTTCCAGTCGAAGCCTGATGCGAGTCCTGCGAGTTGTAATCCTGCCATGGCGGTGAAGGGCTATTTTCCCGACACCTCATCGACACGGCCCGGGGAAACTTAAGCGGCTTTCCCGCCGCAAAGAAATTTTGCGGGTCCCGGGCGGGCGCCCGTTTCACGAGGGGAAACCGCTGCCCGGCGCACCCGCGCTCCACGTCCTCGAAAAATAAATCGGCGCTCCGGCGCTAAATATTTCCGCGGAACGTTCCGTATTGTGCCCCGCCGCGAATCAGAAACTCAGGCCGGCCTGCACCGGGGCCGTCTCTCCCGGAGCCGAATGCGACACGGACGTCGCAAACCAAGACATCAAGGAAGATACCATGCCAGTAGTCATCAACACCAACTTCGCAGCGACCGTCGCCGCGAACAACCTCGCCGCCTCAAACTCCAGTTTGCAGAAGAGCCTCAACCGGCTCTCAAGCGGGTCGAAGATCGTCAACCCCGCGGACGATGCGGGCGGCCTCGCCGTCTCGATGAAACTGTCCGCCGCCGCAAAGCGCTCGGGCGCGGTCGTCAACAACATCGGAAACTCCATTTCGTTCCTGCAGGCGCAGGATGGCGTCCTCAAGGTCACCGGCAAGGTGCTCGAGCGCATCAGCGAGCTCCGCACGCTCTACACCGATCCGACCAAGAACACGGATGACCTGGCGAACTACGACGCGGAGTTCACACAACTCCAGGCGCAGCTCTCCTCGCTCACCGTCGAGCAGTTCAACGCGGTCAGCCTCTTCGGCTCTGCGGGCCTCTCGGTCCCGGTCTCGGAAAACGGCTCCTCGTCCGTCAACATCACCGGCAAGGATCTCTCCGACGTCACCGCCGGCATTGGCACGCTGATCGACAGCGGAGTCTCGAGCCTCGCCGACATCAACCTCACCGAGGTCACCGACGCTCTCCAGAACGTCGCCACCATGCGCGCCAACAACGGCGCCGAGCAGAGCCGCCTCGGCTTCGCTTCGGAAGTCCTGACGGTCAACAAGGCCAACCTCGAGTCCGCCAACAGCCGCATCGTCGACGTCGACGTCGCCGAGGAATCCACCCAGCTCGCCCGCTGGAACATCCTCGTGCAGTCCGGCACCGCGATGCTCGCGCAGGCGAACCAAAGCGCGCAGATCGCACTGCGCCTCCTCCAGGGCTGAGCCACGGGTTTCGCGCGCGGGGCGGCCTAGTCCCCCGCCCCGCGCTCGACCGGCCCTCAACCAACACAGGCGCGGCGCGAGCCCGCCACCCACTTTGAGGCCTTCGCCTCGAACGGCGCGACCGGCGCCGCAAATCCGGTCCGTGGCGGCTACGGAAAGCCGCATACATCAAGGATAGATGCCATGTCAGTCGTGATTAACACCAACTACGCGGCGACGGTTGCCTCAAACAACCTCGCCGCTTCGAACTCAATGCTCCAGCGCAGCCTCAACCGGCTGTCGTCTGGTTCGAAAATCGTGAACCCCGCCGATGACGCAGGTGGCCTCGCGGTTTCGATGAAACTGTCCGCCGCCGCCAAGCGCGCCGGTGCGACCAACAACAACATCGGCAACTCCGTGTCGTTCCTGCAGACGCAGGACGGCGTGCTCAAGGTCGCCGGAAAGGTTCTCGACCGCATCAGCGAGCTCAAGACCCTGTATTCCGACCCGACCAAGAACACGAACGACCTGGCCAACTACGACGCGGAGTTCACACAGCTCCAGTCGCAGCTGGCCTCGCTCACCGGCGAGGCGTTCAACAGCGTCAGCCTCTTCGGCGCCACCGGCCTTTCGGTCTCGGTGTCCGAGGATGGTGCCACGACCGTTGACATCACCGCCAAGGACCTCGCGGACGCCACCGATGGCGTTGGCACGATCAGCGACAGCGGCGTGACCAGCCTGGCTGGCATTGCCCTGTCGGACGTGACGGACGCAATCCAGAACGTTGCGACGATGCGCGCCAACAACGGTGCGGAGCAGAGCCGCCTCGGATTCGCTTCGGAGGTCCTCACGGTCTCCAAGGCGAACCTCGAGGCCGCCAACAGCCGCATCATCGATGTCGACGTTGCCGAGGAGTCCACCCAGCTCGCACGCTGGAACATCCTCGTGCAGTCCGGCACCGCGATGTTGGCCCAGGCCAACCAGAGCTCGGCAGTCGCCCTGCGTCTCATCGGCTGACCTGGTCTTCCAGCAGGTGGTTGAGTTCTGATTCGCCCGACCACACTCCCGGCCGTCCGCAAGGGCGGCCGGGCAGTGGTCCGGTGATCGGAGCCCGGCCTTCTGTGTAGCCCGCTGCGTGAGCAGCGGGACACGCAGCCCGCCCGCCGGAAAGAGTTCGAACAACGCAAGCCCCCCGCCTTCACAGCCGGGGGCTTGCCGCGTTTGGAGCACGCTCCGTGTAGCCCGCCGCGTGAGCGGAGGGACTCCGGCACTCCCGATTGCGGATTTCGGATTGCGGAATGCGGATTGGCGGGTCGCTCCAATTCCCTCCGGGGTAGCGCGCCCATCGCCGAGGGGCGCGTCGCAGGTCGCGCTCATGCCTCGCAACGTGGCGCGACAAGCGCACCACATACGGGAATCCGCCGGGGGCTTGCCGCGTCTGAGCCCCGAGGGAGTTGAAGAGAGAAGTTGAAGTTGAAGTGCGTGCCCGTCTCCGTGTAGCCCGCCATTCCCGATTGCGGAATTCGGATTGCGCCCATTCGACAGGCTCAGGGCGCCCCGATCCCGCCACGGCGGGACGAACGGGCGGACTGCGGATTGGAATTCGATGCCCGACCGTCGCGCAGGCATCTTGCCTGCCGGCTCATTCCGAGGCGGAGCGTGTTGCTTTGCCCTCCGACTTGTCCGTCGAAGCCTGAAAGGCGAAGTCGGAAGCTCCTAGCGAAGGACGAGGGCCCAACGCGCTTGTCCGACTCCGTGTAGCCCGCCGCGTGAGCGGCGGGACTCAGTCAGGTAGCCCGCGATCTCCGAGCGCGGGAAGAGGCGGCACACACACAACGCGCTTGCTTGTAGGCCCGGTGCTCTCACCGGGCGCCTCCGCATTGCCCACCGCGTGCTCGTCTCGCCATAGCTCGAAGAGCGACGGCGGAACCGGCGGTCCCTCGCCTCGCGATTGCGGAATGCGGATCGCGGAGTGCGCCGATTCGACAGGCTTATAGCCCTGATCCCGCCACTGCGGGACGAACGGGCCGAGGGGCGCGTTGTAGGTTGCGCGCTTGACGCGCAACTCATCGCGGGCTCGCGACCTCAGTCAAACAGTCCGCGATTCCCTGCTCTTCCCCGCTCGCCACCGTTACGTGTTCGCTGCCTGCAAGCGTCCGGCTTTGCCCGCGTTTAGCGCCGCTGTGATTGCATCAATGCGTGGAGACCTTCGCTGTGGATCGAGCTCCCAGATCTGGTTCAGTATCCGACGAGCCGAGTCGACGCGACCCAGCCGGCAGTCGAGATCAGCCTCGAGCTCCATAAGAACGATCTGACCGGGCACGAGCGCGCTGGCACGCGCAAGAAGGACCCTGGCCTTTGCAAACTCCCCGACCTTGAGAAACTGCTGCGCCTCCTGGACACAACGTTGCGCGTTCGCAGAGGCATCACTGCCTGCAAGCCGCTGTTGCATCTCGCGCGCCGGCACAAATCCCGGGATCACCCGGAGCACCGCCCTGCAAGCCGTGGCCGCCTCGGCGACCTTTCCCGTCTTCTCGGCCGCGAGCGCAAGATACCAGCTCATGCGCCAGTGGGTAAGCCCTCTCTTTATCGCCTGCTCAAATGCCTCGAAGGCATCGTGCGGCTTTCCGCGCTGGAGGAATCCCAATCCGGCCCACAACTCCAGGAACGGATCGGCCGGGAAGCTTTTCCGATAATTGAAGGCACAAATGTAGTGGGTCAGCAGTGGCTGCGCGCCGATGAGTTCCTCGGCCTTCGCGAGATCGTCGAGCTTTGTTGATGTCAGGCTCGTCACGAATGGGCCCGCGGCTTCGCCGAGTGACTCGACGAACAGTCGCGCACCCGGGAAGATCGCCATCTCGCGCACCAGGTTGTTCGGCGCAGCGCTCTCGCTGACTGCGGACCACTGCCGCGCGCGCTTCGGCTCCATGAGCAGTTTCTTGAACTGAATGTTGAAATCCGCCGCGGTCTTTTCAGCCCCCCAGTGTTGTCGCGCAAAGGCCGCCGCGTTGGCTCCGAGCCGGGCTCGCTCGACTGGATTCCGGTGGAGATGCTCAATCGCGCGGGCGTATTCCTCTGCGTTGTTCACCAGGATGCCTGTGTCGCCGTGCGTGATCATGTGGCCGATGCCACCGTGCGGGAATGCGACCACGGGCAGTCCCGCATACATCGCCTCCTGAAGATTCAACTCCGCCGCCGCATACGTCTCGGCGCATAGCGGGTATCCGTAGACGTCCATCTCCTCGAGCACGCTCCGAATGTCCTCCACCGTGCCTCTGAGCTCGAAGCTGTCGCGACGGCGCAGCTTCATGGCCTGCTCTTCGAGCCATCTCGTATTGCCACCGCCGCAAACGACAAACTTCACCCCGGGCACATCGGCGCAGCAGCTCATTGACACGAAGTCCGGGTGCATCTTCACCGGATCGACCGTGCCGATGTATCCGACCCGGAATCCCTCGTGGGCGCGTGGAGCCAGTCCCTCAAGCCTGGAAAATTCGGCTCCCGCCATGATCATCGTTGCGCGTTGGCGACCGGCATCCCCCGGCAGAGCTGCAAGGACCGGGTGCGAGAAAGTATACGGACTGCACGCCACGGTAAGATCCGCGAACTCGACGAGTTCCGGCAGGATGACCTGCGGCGCACGGAAGCCGCCCACGTGCAACCAAAGGGCAAGTCGCACCGGCGGCAGCTCGCTTCGAAACAGGGTCGCAAGTTCGGGACAATTCCACCAGTGCACCAGGACGATTTCGACGCCGGCCATCGCCTTCCTCAACGCACCAGGGCTCGGGCAATCGAGCACTTCCACTCCGGCCTGCCGGGCCAGTTCGATTCCTGTCCTTTCGGCAGGTTGAATCGATGCGACTTGGTGCGAGGGCCCTCCGCTCGCGCGGGAGTGTCTGGCCATCGACAGCATCGCACGCGCACCGCCTCCACCGCCGAGGCACTG
The DNA here is from genome assembly GCA_035513275.1 of Opitutaceae bacterium. Taxonomy (GTDB): domain Bacteria; phylum Verrucomicrobiota; class Verrucomicrobiia; order Opitutales; family Opitutaceae; genus DATKCJ01. Next base: position 17,850 of record DATKCJ010000225.1, on the reverse strand, counting down.
AATGACATGCAGAACCTGCGGCACGCTTCCCTGAACCGGCGCAAGCGACGACACGTTCTTCTCGGACGGGTTCGACCACACTCTCGAGTTGAAGCCCTCGCGGTCAATTGCCGCCAGATCCCCGAGCGTGCAGCGTCGTGCTTCCTGCCCAATGTCCTCGAGCATGCCATTGATCTTTCCGCCCGCGGTGTAGTCGACGGCCAGAAACGGCACTCCGACTTCCGATGCAAAGACGCATGAGTGAAACCGCATGCAGACGCAGAACTCCGCGGCGGCCATCGCCTCGGCGATCTCCGTTGGCGTGCGCGGCTCCCAGACGCAGCTGAGGCGCGGGTTGCCGATGCGACGGACAACTTCGCGAGCGAACTGGCGATCATCCATGCCCACGGGAAAGTGATGCATGGCCCACAACTCGATCCGGTGCGCCGGATACCACTCGAGAAGCCGATGGAGCAGCGTGAGCAGGTTCCCCGTCGCCTGTTCCGGAGTCAGCGATTGCGGATATTCGCTGGTGAGCTCGCGCAAAAAGCAGCGAACGACCTTTCCGTCCGAGCCATGATGCTTGATCCCAAGCTCCCGCAGGAACGTCGTGGCTGGGTCGGACCGCACTTCGATCGCCTTGCGGATGCCGAAGAGGCGCAGCGCGTCGCGCGAGGCGGAGTCTCTCACTGTGATTCGCGTCGCCAGTCGCGCGATGCGGCAGACATTCCATCGAAAATCGTCCCGATGAAGCGGCCCCACGCCGCAGCCTTCGATCACTCTTGGCATTCCCCGATCGGCGAATCGTTTGAACAGGCACAGGATCATCCCAGTCTCGTGGATGTCCATCAGCGGTCCGCCGGCCATCACAATCGCGCCGCACTCTTCCGCGGCCTTCCAGGCATCCTTGGATCGGTAGTCCGTCACCTGCACCCGCGATCGCAACTCCTCCGGCCAGTCGGCAACGGTGCAGCGCGTGTAGAACGGGTGAAGACTCAACACCCGGAATTTCAGCGCCGGGTTCGCCCGCAGATACTCGGCGATGATTCCCCGGATGATCGCGATGTCGCCCGCTGTTTCGGTGCCATACCAGCCCGCGAGCAGAATCTCCTTCATCGTCGCCGGATCGAATGGCGCCTCCGGCGCTTCGGCAGTGGTCAGTTGATCTTCAGGAATCTCGTAAAGCTCCTTCGAGCACTCACGATCCTGCTCGATCGCGCCCAAGGCCGCGGCGGACCATCCGTCGTGGTAGTCATGGATGCATTTCGCACAGTGCTTCGCCGCGACTTCGAGCCGCTGTGCCGCCAGCATCTGGTGAACGGCTGCCGCCTCGGGACGCGGGACGAATGACTCCCCTTTCGGGGCGCAGGATGCGAGTTCGCCACTGCTGCCGAGGTTCACGGCCGCTCCCTTGCGGTAGGGGCAGTCCGCGAGTCGCTCGCCTCCCGTCAGCAACGACAGAATCGAGCGGTAGGTCCTGAGGATCGCATCTTCCTTTTCGTATTGCGTGAGCAGCAAATGGAAAAAGGAAACGAGGTGGCGAAGCTCGCGGTCGGTGAAGCTGCGAATCTCCGGTGCGCAAGGGTCGTTGTACAGCCGCTTGATGAACTCGGCCACGCGGAACCGGAGCCGGATTCCGTGGGCACGGCCCCAACCAAGGAGATCGTGCAGCCCGTAGACGTTGCTGCGCACGACGGTGCATGCCGCGAGCACGTTCACTCCGCGCGCCCGCAATTCCAACAGCGTTTTCGAAGCCGATTCGAACGCGCCGCTCCTTCCGCGCACGCGATCGTGAACCGCGCCGACACCGTCGAGCGACACCATGCCCTCGAACGTGAGGCTTCGCGCGCGGTAGTGTTCGTGGATCCGGCAATATACCTCGACCGCGCGGCTTGACTGCATCCCGTGCGTGATGAACGACGCCCCGGTGAGTTTTGGAAGGCACTCGGCGAGGAGCACGTAGAGGTCGAAGAGATCCTTGCGGAGCGTAGGCTCGCCGCCGGTCACGCCGACGTGTGTCACGTTTGCGAAGAAAGGTTGACGAAGGAGAGTGCGCAGCGCCTCGAGCGAGAGCATCTCCTTTTTCCCGTCCTTCCAGATGTTGCACATGATGCAACGACTGTTGCACACGTCGATCGCCTGGAGGTTGAGCACGCGCGGCAGGACGACTGGCTGCGCCTGCGCAGCCGTCACGCCACGCACGGTCGGTTCGCCGCGAGGACTTTTCTCATTCGACGTCATACCGTCACGGATTCGGCTGCCTGAAGGCCATAGACTTCCTCGAACGGCGTCGGCAGCGCCCGGCCCGCGACCGTGGAACGCCATAACCATTCGCCGGCGTCCTGCATCACAAATGCCGGGGCGTGGCGGCGCGCGTTTGCAATGTTTCGCTCACGGTTCCCCGGCCTCATCATCTCGCGCACCGCGCGGTTAAAGCCCGCCGGCTCGTAGGTCGCGGACAAGCCGACGCCGAGACGCTCGACAAATCTGCTGGCCGCCGTCTCCGGACTGCCGAGCACGAGGCAGGGAATCTGCGAGTGAGTGAGCAGAAACACCAACCGCGACGGAAGACTCAGGCGCGTCAGCCACTCGTTGTCCTCCGTGCCATCCAGCATTCCGCTCGGGATGATCGCGTAGGGATACTCCGCCAGGCGCGCGAGCAACTCATCGTCGGGCACATACCCCTGCCCATGCAGGCCAATCTTCAAGAGATCGGAATGACTTTCGCGGCCGAACCAGTCGACCTTCAAGCCTGCCTTGGAGATCAAGCGGGCAACCTGATTGAGCTGACCATTCGTCCACACGTTGCCCAGCATCACAGGCTGCCGGGCCGTGCGGCGTCCGGCGTCCCATTTGTTCGCTCGAGCACTCGGGTCCACCACAGTTGCCACCGGCGGCATCATTCCGAATCTGAATGGGAACTTCGCCGAATACGCTGCCTGCATCTCGGGAGAGATCGTGAGGCGCAGGTCTGAAACTTCGAAAAGGGCGTGCGCAGCCTCGTCGGGCACCTTCCGCGCGATCACATTCTGGTCGTCCATCACGTAGGTGCACATCGGCGCCCTGGTGAGTTCGCGAGCGAGCCTGGCGTGTCGGAACTCCGAGGTCGAAAACGGCACACACAGGATCCGGCGGATCCGCCACGGCTCGAGTGTGCGCTTCAGCCGCGTGGCGAGCTCGGCGTCGTTGAGGTGCGGGGCCGAGAGGAGAAGATTGGCGCCGCCGAACTCCTCGACGCCGCCGTAGTTCGTGAACGAGCGGAGCGTGACGAATTCCGACGAGTCCGGGAAGAAGCGCCTGAGCAACAGACCCGTCCCATGACGGCGATTGGTCTCCGGCATCGTGATGAGCAGGTCGCGCACCGGCGAGCGGGTGAACTCGATCGACGCCTCGCGATTCGCGATCGCGTGCGCAGCAGCAATGTCGGCATCGCGCGGATCGAGATCGTTCGCGCGGCGGAGCGCCTCGCGCGCCTCGTCCTTCCGGCCGACCTTCCAAAGCAGCAGACCATGGTCGCGCCACGTGCCCGCGGCGCCCGGCGCGTGGCGAAGGTGTTCGAGCATGGCGGCGACCGCTTCGTCGTCGCGGCCGAGCAACTCCAGAGCTGTCGCGCGCAGGAGCATCGCCGGCGGATTCTTCGCGGGCAGGGCGAGCAGGCTGTCGGCGTTTTGCAGCGCGGTTTCGAAATCGCCGCGCTCGCCGGCCTGCCAGCCGGCGATGAGCAGGCGGCGCGCGTGCAATCCGCGCTTGAGCAGGAAACGGGTTTCCAGATGGCGCAGCCGCGGGTCGTGTGCGTCGAGCTTCTGCAGCACGCTGCGAAATTCGTTCCACACCGGCCATCGGGCCGACTCGAGCGCGGCGTCGGCGCAGATCACGAGCGCGTCGGCGAAGTTGAACGGCTGGTGCAGTTCAGGCCTCGCAAGCGTCATCGCCTCGTCGTGAAGCCCGAGTTCGAGAAGTTCCCGCGCTTTCGCGATCCGCTCATCCGACGCGGCGACCGCGGCGTTGCGGACGACATCGCCGCCGCTCCATACGACTTCGGCACGGGAGAGATCCTCCGAGGCGGAGCGTCCCGCCTCGGCGGGACCCAAGACGCCCCCGGGTGTTTGGGCGCGTTGGGGACAACGCGCCCCACCTTCAGCAGAGTCACCAGTCGCGACGACAAAATCCGCCGGCCCGCTCGAAATCCACTGCATCCGCGGAAAGCACGCCGCGACCGCGACGACTGCGGACGAAAGCTCGCCGGCGATTGTCGCCCGCACGGTGGCCTTGCGTCCGCAAAGTGCATCGAGCGCCGGCACGAGCGGAAGGGCGGACTCCAGCTGCACAAAATCGATCCGGCTTGCGGCGCACGCGATGCGCGCCTTCGCGAAGTCCGGGAGTGACCCGGGGCGAAACGCCAGCGACTCGAGCGCATCGCGGCGCCTTGCCTCGCAGAGGTGAGAGTCAAACCAGTCTGCGGTGGCGCGCCGGATTTGCGCGGCCTCGTCGGGATGATCGCGAAAATACCGGATGCGCTCCGAGAAGTCCTCGGGTGTGGCGCACGCGATCAGCGGAGCGCGCCCCGGCCGGAAACGCGTGATGGCTGCGAACGGGTTCGTCAGCACGAGTGCGCCCGCGGCGATTGCCTCAAACGACTCGTTGCTCCACTCACCGTGTTCCGCCGGGACGACTGCAAACTCGCTGTGGCCGAGATACTCCATGCGCTCTGCATGGTCCGCGCCCCACGGCCCGGGGCTGAATCCTGCGCGGGAGAGCGCGGCGAGAGTAAGATTGAGATTCGAAAACCGGCGCGAGTGTGCCGGCGGGCAGGCGATGAACGGCTCGCGCCGCTCCTGTCTCACGATCGCGGCGAGCGAGTCGCGCACCGGGCAGAGCAGCCCGGGAAACCAGTGCACAGGCACGCCCGAGGCGCTGAGGAAAAAATCCGCGTCGGCATCGCTGCCGGTGAGAACGATCCGGTCGAACTGCTCGTGGCGCGCATACTCGAGCACCTGCGCGAGTCCGTTGTGGGTCGCTGCTTCACTTTCCGGTTCCTGCAGGGGCGCCGCTTGTCGGCGCCCGAGGGCGTGGTCACTTCCCTCGACTGACTCGGGGCCTTGAGCTCGTCGAAACGGCCGCGCCCCTGCATTGCCAGCCTGGCGAGCGGCCGGTGTCGCGAGCGAATCACCGACGAGGAGCAGCCGCGGTCCCGCGCAAGCAGCCAGGTTCGTGGGCCAGCTCGTCGATGCGCCGTCGATCGCGACGGCGATCGCATCGGGCATCTGCTCCGCGGGAAGCTCGCGGATCAGCGCGGCCAGATCGAAACTGCCCGCGGGTGCATGCCGGCTGAACACGCGGGCCTCGATGCCGCGATCAAGTTGATCGGGGCCGACATCGATCTGCTCCGCGGCAAGGCGCGGTGCGGGCGCGTTGCGGCGCGGAGTTCCGTGTGCGAGCAGCAGACGCATTCTAAAATTCAGGCGCTCAGCGCGAGCGCGGCGGCGCGCGGGGCGTCGGGTTTTAGCTCGCGCGCCGTCTTTGCGGCCTCGGCGGCGAATTCGTGGTGTCCCGCCTCGGCGGCGAGTTCGGAGAGAGCCGTCCACGCATCGACGCAAGTGCCATCGAGTTTCAGCGCGGTCTCGTAGGCGGTGATTGCTTCCTTCGCCTGGTGATTGGCGCGAAGCGCGGCCGCGGCTTCGAGCCAGGATTCTGCTGCATCCTCGTTGCCGTTGAGCGCGGCGAGCGCGTAGGTGACGGCACGCGTCGTCTGGCCGGCGAGGCGGAGAGCGCGGGCGTGCAGAAGTCGCGCATCGGCAGAACTCGGTTCTCCCTGGAGCCAGAGCCGGGTCGTGGCCACGGCGTCCCCGAATTGGCCGCACTGGAGCGCATCGAGAGTATTGGTGCGAAGCGTCTCGACCTCCCCGGGCGAGAACCCGAGATGGATCGGAGCGCACGCCGGGCGCTTGCACGTGCCCTGAAGGACTTCGGCGAACGCGCGCTCGAACAGGCCCGTGATCGCATCAGCGAGTGCGAGCGAGTCCGAGCCGCAGGAACTTGCGGCAAGCGCAGCCCCCACCGTGACGCGACCCGCCTCGTCGCTCGCGAGTTTGCTTGCCCTGGCGATGTAGCCTGCCTCGTCGCTGGCGACGAGCGCGGCGCCGCCGAGTTCGCGCAGCAGCGCAGCACCGGTGAGAGAGCGATGTGTGCCGCCGCACCAGGCGACGGCCGGAATTCCGGTTCGCACTGCGGCGGCGAGCGGCTCGGGATCCGAGGTCGGGAAGGTATCGAGGTAAATGCCTCCGAGCGACAGCGCACGGCGCGAGTCGTCGAGCGAGACGACGACGCGCGAGCCATCCACGTCGGCGAATGCCGAAATGCGCGCGGGCAATTCCTCTGCGAGAAACGGATTTGCGGACCCGGGCAGGATCAGCACGAGCGACGAGCCGGGCACCGCGCGCAGCAGGCGCGACCACGCGCCGAGGATTTCGGCGCCAATCAGGTCCGGGTGTGCCGCGCTGATGAACACGGCGCCGGTTTCCGGCAGCCCGAACTCGGTGCGCGTCGCCAGCGGGAGCGAAGCATTCGTGTCCGCCAATGACGCATCCGGAAACGCGAGCCCGGAGCCGGGCAGCAGCGCGAGCCGCTCCGTCGAAGGCTCGGCGGTTGCCTCGCCGATAAGTCGAAGGTCGACCGCCGGGATACCCGTGGTAAACCGGATCGAGGGGAGCACGGCTTGCAGTGGGGCGAGCCGTTGCATCGCGAGTCCGGTGAACGCATCGGTCGTGCCCGCGATGTCGCTGGCGTAGATGAGGACGTCGCACATGCTTTGCGCGATCAGACCGAGCTGCGCGGCGCGACTGTCGGGTAGAATGTGGAAGATCGGGGCGACGCTCTTGAACGCCGACTCGACCGGACCCACGGCGGCGTTCGTCGCGAAGAGCGCGAGTTCGACGCGCCCCGGATCGAGATTCCGGAGGATCGGGAGCAGCGTGCGGTTGTCGGCGCAGTCTCCGAAATTGCGCGCAAGTATGCCGACGCGCAGCGAACGGCCGGTGCGCGGGAGCGCGACGGGCTTCGTGTCGCCCGAGCGCGTGTGTGCGATGGCGTCGACGAGGCGGCCTCGCGCGGTGGCGTAGGGCTTGAGGTCGCGAGTGGCCTGGAGAAGAAGCGGCGTCGAGTCGTGATCGAGAAACGCCTCGCCCGCGGCGCGCACTGCCTCGGAGCCGCGGTTGCGCTCCATCCAGCCGGCAAGTTCCCAAATGTAGTGGGTGATCCGCGTGACGTAGGCGTCGGCCACACCGGGCGCTGCAGCGAGCGGCGCGTTGAGCACCCAGTGCATGAAGTGGCCCCATAGCCAGTCCGGCACCTGATCGAGGCGCGGCGCACCGCTCCACGCCCAACACGGTGTGAGCAGCATGGCGGAAACGATTCCCGGCCAGCCGAGATGCAGCCCGTGCGACGCGCGCTCCACGTCCTCTGCCGGCGGTTGGAAATTATGGAAACCCGAGGCCCAAAGCACGTGGGCCGACTCGAGCACGGCCTTTGCGGTCTCGCCCTTGCGGGCATGGCGTGGAAGCGCCTCGACGTGTGTCGCCAGGCGACTGACGGCGCCGCGCAATGCGAAGAGAGAAGCAGGGCTTGGGGTGAGACGGTGGGAATCGAGCGTCTCGCGCAAATGCATGAGTGCGGCCTCGATGGTGTATGGGGTGGCCGATGGCGTGGTCGCAAAGCCATCGGATGACTTCGGTGTGCTGGGTGCTTGTGCCATGCGTCGCTAAACGCAGTTTCGGTGCCACGTCCGAAGAGCGACGCGCAAGTGCTTGGCGGCAATCGTTTAGAAAATTGCGGGAGGATGAACCGAACTTCTGGGATTGGGACCGAAGGCGCTCGCGGCAAATTCTGCCAACGCAACAACTCTCCGGCGCCGCAGGCCTTGGAGCGCGCCAGTCCACTGGAGCTTTCTTCGCGGTGAGGTCTCGCATCGAAAGCGGCATCCCGGCGCGCCGGGACACTCCAAGAAGCTGCCGCGTCAAGCGGTCGGCCCTGTTCCCGCAATGTAGGTTGCGCGCTCGCTGCGCGATTTGTTCGAATCGTAGTGCGACAAGCGCCACCTACGGGGAGCCGCCCGACGAGTTTTTCCCCACCCGCTCGATGCACTGCTCAATCGCCGCGGCGAACCGTGCGGCCTGGCCGGCGTGGTCGAGCAACGGACTCGCGGCCATCCGGGCGCGCAGGCCGGCGCGAGCCGCCACGAGCGTCACCCGATCCGACGCGAGCGCGGCGGCACGCGCGACGTATTCGTCTTCCGAGCCCGCGCTCCAATCGGCGTGGCCGACAACGGTGACGAGCGAAGTGCCGACGCGCGATGCGTGCCGGTCGCCGCGCAGTGTGATCACCGGCACGCCCATCCAGAGCGCCTCGCACGTGGTGGTGGTGCCGTTGTAGGGATGCGGGTCCAGAGCGAGGTCGACTTGCGAATACGCGGCGAGATGCTCGCGTGTCGAGGCGACCGGTGTGAGCAGCACGGCGCGCTCCGCCGGAATGCCCGCGGCGTCGAGCCGCGCGCGCATCCGCGCCTCGTCGAGGCGAAGCCCCTTGATGAGCAGGCGCGAGCCGGGCACGGCATCGAGCACGCGGCGCCAGAGCGCGAGCGTGGCGGCGTTCACCTTCGAGAGGTTGTTGAAGCAGCCGAATGTGAACGGCGCTCCCGCGGCGGACGGCGGTGGCGAAACGTCCGGCGCATCAGCCGGCGGCGCGTAGGCCCACGCGACCGGCGCAAACCGCACGAGCCGCTCGGTGTGCAGCGCATCGGTTTCTCCCTCGGGATCGGACACGGAGTCGGTGAAACGGAAGTCCATCGCATCGAGCCCGGTCGTGTTCGCATAGCCGAGGTAGTTCACCTGCACGGGTGCGAGCCGCTGCGCAAGCAGCGCCATGCGGTTGTGGTGCGTGTGTCCCGCGAGGTCGACCAGCACGTCGGGTGCGTCGGCCCGCACAACAGCGGCCACGGCGCTGTCGGCGTGGCCGACGAAATTGCACCAGCGGTCCGCGCGCGCTTGCAGGCGTCGCGACACCTCGTCGACGCGGAAATGATCGTGATAGAGAAATATCTCGAAGCGCTTGCGATCGATATGCTCGACCAACGGCTCGAGAAAAGTCGCGACCGCGTGACGCCTCAGATCCGGCGAGAGAAACGCGAGACGCACGCGCCGGCCCTCAACGCGCGCCGGGCGCAGTGCAGAGGATCTCGCGGGCGCGACCGCGCGGCCGAACTCGCGATGCTCGGCGAAAAGTTGTTCCCGCGAGATTCCCGCCTCGTAGTTCAGCGCGAAGAGCCGGAAGCTGCGCGCGAGGTGGTGCTGCGGCCGGTGCGCGACCTGCGCCGAGAAACTCGCAAGCGCAGCGCCGACTTCATGACCCTGCAACTGCGCCTGGCCGAGCACGAAGCGCGCGGTGGCATGCGCAGGATTCACCTTGAGCGCCCGCTCGCACGCTGCACACGCGACTGCCGGCCAGCCGCGCTGAAGCTCCGCCGACGCGAGCGCGACCCAGGCGTCCGCGTCGTTCGGCTTCGCGTTCGTGAGTGCGCGGAAGGCGGCTATTGCGGCGTCGATTTTTCCCGCGCGCACGAGCACGCCGCCGAGCAGCCGGGCCGCGTCGGACGACTGGGGCACGATCGCGATCGCGCGGCGCGCGCAGGACTCGGCCTCCTCGAGCCGCCCAAGCGCGGCACATGCGGCGCCCATCCGCACAAGGCAGTCGGGGTTCGCAGGACGCAGCGCGAGCGCGCGGCCGAGAAGCCCCGCGGCCTCCTCGTTGAATCCGCGCTGGAGCGCGAGCGCGCCGGCGAGTTGCAGCGACTCGAAGTGCCCCGGTTCGATCGCAAGCGCCTTCGCGTAGAGTGCGGCAGCGCGATCGAGGCGTCCCGCGCGATGGTGCGCGAGCGCTTCGTTGGCCAACCGGACTGCTGCGGGCGCCGCCATCGGGTCAATGCTCCGCCCGAGCGCCTGCGCAGGGCGGGCGCGTGAGTATGGGAGTTGATGGCCGTGTCTTGATCACGGGATTCGCAGCCCACGCCATCGTCCCGACCGGCGGGCACTTGAGAGAAACCCCTCAAGTCCCCCGCCCCGGTTCCGAAGTAGGCCCATCGGCATCGTTGCGCGTCCGCGTGGCGTTGCGGTCGTTTCACATATCATGTCCACCCTCGAGTCACCCGCCCGTTCCAAGACAGCCTACAGCGAGCGCGAGGTCCGGCGTCGCATCAGCGACTGCCCGAAGCTCGCGTCGCTTCAGAGCGTCAACAAGGCGCTGGGCGAACTCGTGCGCTCGGAGCAGAGTCTGAACTCGCAAATCGCGGAGATCATCCGTCGCGACCCGTCGCTCTCGGCCCGGCTGCTGCGCATGGTGAACTCCGTCTATTTCGGATTCTCAGCGACGATCAGCAGCATCGAGGAGGCCGTGTTCTTCCTCGGCCTGCGCCGCATCCGCGAGCTCTCAATGGCCACGCCCGTGATCGAGGAGATGCAAAACCTGCACCTGCCGACCGCGGCGCAGCTACCGTGGAAGGGCCTGTGGGCGCACAGCATCGGCAGCGCGATCCTCACGCGCGAAGTTCTCTCCGGAATCAGCATCTCCGTCGACGACGACACCGACTACCTCGCCGGCCTGCTCCACAACGTCGGGAAGGTCGTCATGGCATACGCCTTTCCCTGCGAGTTCCTTCAGATCGCCGCGACTCCCGTGAAGGACTCGATCGCCGTGTGTGCGCTGGAGCGCGAGATCATCGGCTGGGACCACGCGCAGATCGGCGCACACTTCCTGGAACTCCACAAGGTCTCCGACGAGATCGTCAACGCCGTGCGCTTCCACCACGAGCCCGACCGCGCGCCGTCTCACCGTCTCTTCGCAGCGGGCGTGCAGGTGGCGGACTGCCTCGTGCGCCACGCCGGCGTTGCCGGCGGATTCGAGCAAGTTGCCACGCCTTCGTCCGACTCGTGGCAGCAGCTCGAAGGATGGCACATCCTCTACGGCGCCGACGTCACCGAGTCGAAGCTCGGCCGCGCCTCGATCGCCAACGCTTTGCAGCGCCTGCCCTGCATGCTCAGCGGCCTGCTCTGAACACCGTTTCCCTCCGCTCCAGTCATGAACACAAAGATCAAGTCCCTCCTCGCGCTGGCCGTCGTCCCGGTCGCGTTTCTGTCGCCCGCTTCCGCCGACATTGTCTCGGTCGAGGACCGGCTCACCCGCCTCGAAGCGGCGCTCGAGCGCATTGAGGCACGCATGAACGACCCAGTTCCCGCCGCCTCGCTCGCACCCGTGCGCGAGGAACTCACCGCGCTCTCGAAGGATCTCGGCTGGAACGGCAAGAGCGCCTCCGCGCTCGTGCGCCCCGGCGCGAAGACGAAGGCGCTCAGCGTCGGCGGCTTCCTCCATCTCCACGCCGAGTCCGACGGCACGCCCGATGCACGCTACAACGGCTTGAACTCGCGCTTCATCGTCCGCCGGGCACGCCTCACGGTGAAGGGCACCTTCGCGGAGAATTTCGACTTCACCATGCAATCCGACTTCGGCGCCAACACGCTCGGCTCCGCCTCCGGCTACCGCGCGCAGCTCACCGATCTCTTCGTCGGCTGGAACAAGCACCCTGCCGCCCGCGTGCAGCTCGGCCAGTTCAAGGTGCCGTTCGGCTACGAGCAGCTCCTCTCCGACACGAAGACGCTCACCGTCGAGCGCTCGCTCCCGAACGATCGCCTCACGCTCGGCCGTCAGATCGGCCTCGGCCTCTCGGGCACCGTCGCTGACAAGCGTGTCAGCTACTCCGCCGGCGTCTTCAACGGCAACGGCGTGAACAACGGCGCGAACGACAACAACCAGTTCCTCACCGCTGCGCGCGCCTCCGCCGTCCTCTGGAAGAACGGCCCGGACGGCCTTACCTTCGGCGCGAACGCGCTCACCGGCCGCGAGACCGGCGCCTCATTCACCGGTCGCCGCACCGCGTGGGGAGTCGACGCCCAGCTCGCGCTCCGCGGCTGGGAACTCGAGGGCGAATACCTGCACCTGGAAATGGACCGCGACTCCGGCGCCGACACGCTTTCCTCGGGCTGGTATCTCCAAGCCGCGCGCACGATCGACGCCGCCAAGCTCTGGCAGGCCGTCGTGCGTTTCGAGAATTACGACGCCAACACCGCGCTCGCCAACCAGGTGAGCGAAAACTGGATGTTCGGCGTGAACTACCGGATGAAGGGCGACGACATCAAGCTGACCCTCGGCTGGCTCCTTGGTGACCCGGCCGGCAGCGCCGGATCCGACGGCCGCCTGCTCAGCCGCTTCCAGTTGATCTTCTGATCCCGAAAACCGGCGGCCGCCGCGAACCGCCATGCCGAAGTCCAGACCGATGACAGTCGCAAACGCCGAATCCAGTCGAACCACGGCCCTCGCGGAATGCCGCGCCGCGAGCCTGCTTGGCGTCCTGGCCTCGAGTGTCGCACTCGCTTATTGCAAGGGGCACGACGGCCGCTTCCTAGCGGCCAACCAGTCGCTTGCACGCAAGCTCGGCCAGCTCCCCGAATCGCTCACAGGCCGCGAAGTCGCCGAGTTTATCCATCCCGAGGACGCCGACAGCGGCGCGCGGCGCAGCCTCGAGCAGCGCTGGCTCACATCACATGGCTGGCGGTGGATCACCTGGGAGGAATCGCCGCTGCGCGATGGCGCTGGAAACGTTTCCAGTCTGCTTTACATCGGCCATGACACGACGCGCAAGCGGCTCGTCGAGGAACAGTTCTACAAACTCTCGCGAGCCTTCGACCAGGCGCCCGTCTCGATGGTGATCACCGACGCCGAGGGGCGCGTGCAATATGTCAACGCGCGCTTCACCGCCACCACCGGCAGCACGCTCGAGCAGATACTGGACAACGGAGTCGATGTGCTGCGCGCCGGCCACTCCGACGAAGTTTCCTACGCGACATTCCGAGAGTCCGTCGGCGCGGGCAACGAGTGGAAAGGCGAACTCAAGCGCGAGTTGCCCGACGCCAGCATCGTCTGGGAGTCGGTCCAAGTCTCCTGCCTGCGCAACCTGGATGGCGACGTCACAAACCTGCTTTGCCTGCGCGAGGACATCACAGCGCGCAAGGAGCTCGAGGAGCGCCTGCGCCAGGCGCACAAAATGGAAAGCCTCGGCACACTCGCCGGCGGCATCGCGCACGACTTCAACAATCTCCTCGCCATCATCAGCGGCTACGCCGAGCTAAACCTCTTGCGCGCACACGAGCCCGAGGCCGTGAAGCGAAACACCGGCGAGATCCAGCGCGCCACGGATCGCGCCATCGGCCTCGTGCAGCAGATCCTCACGTTCAGCCGAAAGGCCGAGGTGCGCTTCAGCGCGGTGGACCTCAATGCCCTCGTGCAGGAAATCACCGAACTGATGATCGAGACCTTCCCGAAGAACGTCACGCTCCTGCGCGAGCTCGCGCCCGGCCTGCCGCCGCTGCGCGCCGACGAGAACCAATTGCAACAGATTGTGCTCAATCTGTGCGTGAACGCGCGCGACGCCATGCCCGACGGCGGCACGATCGCGGTGCGGAGCTCGTTCGCCACCGGCGCGGACGCGCCCGCCGGTCTCTCGCGCGGCCGCAGCTACGCATACTTCGAGGTCGCCGACACCGGCACCGGCATGTCGTCCGAAGTGCGTGCGAGGATCTTCGAACCGTTCTACACGACCAAGGAGGTCAACAAGGGCACAGGGCTCGGTCTGTCGGTCGTGTATGGCATCGTTGCAAGCCACGAAGGGCTCATCGAGGTCGACAGCACACCCGGTTTGGGCAGCACATTCCGTGTCTTCATCCCGCTCGCGGACGACGCCGCCCAAGTGCCGTCCGTCGAGACCTCGAGCGAGTTTCCCGGCGGCACCGAGTCCCTCCTCATCGTGGACGACGAGACCACGCTCCTCGATCTGCTTCAGGTCACGTTCACGTCAAAGGGCTACGCCGTCACCTCCGCCGATGACGGCATCAAGGCAATTTCGTTCGTCCGCGATCCCGCGAAACATTTCGACGCAGTCGTGTTGGATTTGAACATTCCCGGCGCCACCGGCCTCGAGGTGTTGAACGCCCTCCGCGTGGCGCGGCCCGGTGTGCCGGCGCTCGTCGTCACAGCCCACCTTTCCGCCGGGATCCACGCCGAGTTCGAGCGCCTCGGTTTCAGACACTTCCTTCACAAGCCCTACTCGCTTGACCAACTGGGGCACAAGTTGCGCCTCCTCATCGAGGAAGCCTGAGCCCGCTCGCGGGCGGCCTCGAGCTGCGCGCCCCGGGAGCGCACATTCTTGTTCGGAGTTCCGCCTTCAGACATCTGCTCCACCCACTGACCGCGTAAACGCGGAACTCCAAACCAGCGACACGCCAACGACAAGGCGCCTTTGCCTCACTCGGTCAGGCCTTCTGGAGGTTCCGACCGCCGGTTTGTTGAAGGGATTTTCAGTCAAGTTCCGCCGCTGGGTGTCGATGCAGGGCGCGGGCGAATCAACCCGACCTGCCGGCATGGAAGAACACATCTGCAATGCATTCCCGCGTCATATCGTCGCGCATCTTCGGTGCGCGCCGGGCACTGCCTTGGCTGCTCATCCTTCTGGCCCATCCCGGGCCGAATGCGACAGCAGCTCCCTATCTAAGGCACGTCGCACCTCCCCCGCTCCGCTCGCTGGAGCCGGTCGGGAATGCCGTCGACGTGCCGATCGCAACGCCCGATTCGGTGAAGAAGCCTCTGGCTCAGGAAGTGGAAACGCCGGCTCCCATCGCAACGCCCCCGGAGAAAACCGCTTCAGAAAGGCAACCGCCCGAAACGGCACCGCAGGCACGGGAACCCGTCGCGGCACCATCCACTCCACCTCTCCCGATCTTGCAGGATCCCTTGCGCGAGCGGGTCAATCTGGAGGACTTCCTTCCGTTCTTCACACCTCCCGCTCCACAAACCCAGCCCGCAAGCTCGGCAACCTACCGCCGGGAGTGATGCAGGCCTCACGCATGCTCGGCTTCCTCGCGGCGCTTCTCCTCTCCGGAGTCACAGTACGCGCGAACGAACCTGCGGGCGGGCCCGCGGCCGAAACGCCTGTGCACCCGATCGCGGCCGAAGCGGTCTCCGTGCCCGCAGACGCTCCAGCCTCGCACGAAGTCGCGCCCGTCGCGACGCCGGCTGCCGTGCTCGACTTGTCGGAGGAGGCCGCGGGTCTGCTCCGGCTCGCATCGAGCCTCACGGACCGCGGCGACATGGCCGCCGCCGAGATCGCCTACCGCCAGTTGATCACGCGCAGCGAGTTCGAACTCGCCACGCAAAAGGAGGCGCTCCTCGGCATGGCAGCCATGTATCGCAAGCAGGGTCTGCACACCAAGTCCGCCGCGATCTTCGAGAAGTTTCTCAAGGAGTATCCGAACGACACGAAGCGGCCCGAGGTGCTCCTCGATCTAGGCCGCACCTTGCGCGCGATGGGCGCGCATGCCCTCGCGATCAGCCGTTTCTACAGCGTCATCAACTCAACGTTGAAAATCCCTGGCGACGGCTACGCGCAATATCACCTGCTCGCACGCACCGCGCAGTTCGAGATCGCCGAAACGCATTTCGAGACGGGCAACTACTCCGATGCCGGAAAGTTCTTCGGCCGCCTCCGTCTCCTCGAACTCGCTCCCGTCGACCGCGCACGCGCGCACTTCATGGCGGGCCGCGCGAAGCAGCTCTCCGGCGATCTTGACAGTGCGGTGCAGACTTTTCGCGCGTTCCTCGAGCAATGGCCCGACGCCGAGCAGGCCGCCGAGGCGGGCTACTTGCTCGCGACAACCCTCCGCGAACTGAACCGCTCCGAGGAGGCGCTCGTGGCGACTCACACGCTGCTGCGCTCCGCGAGCAGCCGGTCCGCCGCCAACCCGCGCCTCTGGTCCTACTGGCAGCGCCGCACCGGCAACCAGCTCGCCAACGATCTTTTTCAAAGCGGCAATGTCCTCGGCGCGCTGGGTCTCTACGAAGCACTCTCGTTACTGAGCGAAGATCCAAACTGGCGCATCCCCGTCACCTACCAGATCGGCCTCTGCCACGAGCGGCTCCTCGACACGGAGCGCGCCCGCCGCACCTATCGCGCGGTTGTTGACGGAATCGGCGCACTCGGCGAGCGTGCAACCCCGGAGTTGCGCGAGACGGCGAGAATGGCCGCCTGGCGCCTCGACCACATGGCCTGGCAACAAGTCACGACCAAAAGGCTTCTCACGCACTTTCCACCTCCCTCGCCGAAAGACGACAATGACCCCGCTCGAAGCACTCCAGACGCATCGCGCGCTGACTGACGAGCTGCACCAGCTCGCGCTCGAGGAAAACAGCCACCTCAGGCTGCACCAAACTGCCCCCGGGACCGGCCTGTTGGATCGCAAGCGAGCGCTCCTTGAGCGGCTCGACTCCGTGCTCACGATCCTGCGCGCCACGCCGCACGGCAGCGCAACGGGCACACAATGCCGCGACGCCATCGAACAGGTGAAGGGCCGAATTCTCCAGACTCTGCAGCTCGACCGCGAGAATGAGCAGCTCCTCCTCCGGCACAGCCTCACCGCCGGCCGGCAGTCGCCATCCGCGCAGCCCGCCCCCGCCGAGTCCGTGCTCCAGAAGATCTACCAGCGGCACAAATAGCCGCGGCGCTCCGCGCAGTCGCGTCTCGCCGAACGTGTGAACACCGAGCGTGAGGTTGTTTGACAGCGAAGCTGGAGAGCTTGACCCCGACCACGCCGTCGTCGCCGCAGGGTGCGGCGCCCTCGCGGTCTGTGAAGAGCCGGCGCCGGTGGCGCGAGCCATCCTCGTGGAGCACATCGAGCGTGTTCTGCCAGGAATCGTGCTGGGTCGTGTTCAGTTC
The DNA here is from genome assembly GCA_035513275.1 of Opitutaceae bacterium. Lineage (GTDB taxonomy): Bacteria > Verrucomicrobiota > Verrucomicrobiia > Opitutales > Opitutaceae > DATKCJ01. The sequence goes on along the minus strand of DATKCJ010000225.1, from coordinate 1,007 downwards.
GCCCAGGTGCAGAAACTGTCGCTGCACGGTGCGGCCGCGATGCACGCGCAGACTCTCGCACACCGAATAGTAGACGTGCTCCTTGCCGTCTTTTTGCCGCGTGCGTCACTTCAGGAACATCGCGGAGGCATATCGCATGATCCGCAGCCGCGCGTCTAGGGAGTGGGTTGGCCCACACGCACTTTGCACCTCCGCTCAGAGGCAACGACCGGCGAAAATTCCCGAGAATCGCGCTTTAGTGCGACACGAAAGTCAGGCTAACGATCAGATGCCGCGAAGGTCGCTGAAGACCCTTCGCGAGATCACACCCGCCAGTTCCTCGACAACACGGGCATCCGGATAATGCGGGTTCTCGAGCAGCGCCCGGCCGAACGCGACGTAGTCCCTGCGGTTTCGCGGCTGACGCGCGGCTTTGATACAGTTCTCGCGCGGCGAGCGGTGGTTTGCAGGGTAATTGGGCATCGAGTCACCGGAGCCGCTGAACATGTCTGTGTTGGAAATCATCGAGAGTGGCTGAGTTCGAAATGGAAATTTCTTGTCAACAAATCGGACCAAATTGCGAGAACATGAGCCGAAGAAAGCGGCAACGCTGCGAGCGCCCCGCCGAACAATGCGCTACCTCACCTTTTGAAGCCTTGTCTTGCCTCGACGTTCTGTATGCGGTCCGCTAGATCGTCCGGGCAAAGGAGTTGCGGGAGTAGCTCAGGCGGATAGAGCAACGGTTTTCTAAACCGTCGCATTTCACTCTAGGAGGACAAGAAATGCTAACATTCAGCGGCGCCGATTCAGCAAAGACTGCTTTTAACCTTGGAACTGCACCCCTGCGCCATGCATCGCACTTAGCATTTGGTCCTGTGTCGCAGCTCTCTGAGTTCTCAACCGCGGCGCTTCAGGCAAGCCGTCCCGTGCTTCAGTCGGAACGGGTCGGCACCACTCTGCGGCCGCCAAAACCGCTTGGCGCGAAAAATCAGGTCCGTACAGCGCTTCCGAGCCATACGCCCCGCAAT